>CAMVBR010000220.1 GCA_947165755.1 uncultured Clostridia bacterium | reverse complement strand
GTTCCGGTTTTTCGACGGAACAGAGATCCGCGGATGAAACGGGAGGGGCGGGCCGTATGAAACGTGAAATGAGAACCAAAGTGATCCGGTTCAGAACGGTGATGGCGCTGCTCCACGAAATGAGCGGCTGCGGCGTTCTGACGGCGGACGATATCCCGGTCCTTGAAAACGACGCCCTGGAAACAGTCGGTCTGAAAACGGTCACCATTTTCAGCGACCGTTACCGCATACCGCGGAGAAAAGGAACGAAACGCGTCGGGCGCTGATCCGCGCTGTACGCCGGCGCAGAAAGAGGAGAAAAGCAATGGATAAAAACGAAGGCGCGATCCTGCGGCAGCGGCGGCTGGAGCTCGGCATGACGCAGATGGAGGTGGCGCGGGAAAGCGGGATAGAGCTTCAGCACTATCAGCAGTTTGAATACGGCGTCCGTCCTTTTTCCAACTGCCGTCTGAGGATTGGGCTCCGGATCTGCGCCGTGCTGGAGTTGGATCCCTTCGAGTTTATCCTTTCGTAAAATGATCCCGACGCCCCGGCCGTGCGCTTTTTCCGCGTGTGGCTTTTTTTATACAAAAAATATCCCGTTTTACCTACGGGCGCATGTTGATAATCCGGGCGGTTTATGGCTATATATATGTACCGCCGCACCGTATCGGTGAGGTAAAAGGAATATTGGGAGGCGATAAGATGTTTTATGCATTTGTACGGCGGGAGGTGAAGCCATGGACGACGTCAGACACGTTGCAGAGGAACGCGCCGCACGGCCGAAGGAAGCGCCCGTAGGGGCGGGTTTCGAATCCGAGCGTCAGCGTGAGAAGAACGCGCTGGTGAGGCAGCTGGAAACGCAGGACGGGACCAACGTGCACAAGATCGCCGCGGCGGCCGCCGCTCCGGAAGAGGACCGCGTCCTGCGTGTGGCGGCCTACTGCAGGGTCTCCACCGACGATATCGACCAGAAGCTCTCCATCCACCTGCAGATACAGCAGTATATGAAGCGGATCAAAGAGAACCCCAACTGGAAATACGCCGGGTGCTATGTGGACGACGGTTTTTCCGGCACCAACACGGCACACCGCCAGGGCTTCCAGAAGCTCATGAAGGACGCCATGGACGGGAAGATCGATATGATCATAACGAAGGCCGTATCGCGCTTTGCCCGCAACCTGATGGACTGTATCGGCTGGGTGGAGGCGCTGCAGAACCACGACCCGCCCGTGCGTGTTTTCTTCGAGCAGGAAAACCTCGATACCATGAGTCAGACGAGCGGTATCATCCTTTTCGTGCTTGCCATGGTGGCGCAGGAAGAGAGCCATATGAAGAGCGAGGCGATCCTGCTTTCTCTCGAGTGGCGCTTCAGCCGGGGCCGTTTCCTGACGCCGCGCCTGTTCGGATATGACAAGGTGGAGGTGCCGGACGGCTTCGGTGGGAAAAAGAAGATCCTTTCGATCAACGAAAACGAGGCGCGTGTGGTGCGCTGGATGTATTCCACGCTCGTCAACGGCGGTTCGCCGGAGGAGATCGCGGAAACGCTCACCGAGATGGCGATCCCCACGGGCGGGCGGCGGAAAGACGGGACGCTGAACACACACTGGACCCCGCACGGCGTCGTCGCCTTGCTTCGCAACGAGAAGCACTGCGGGGACGTGCTCGCCAGAAAAACCTACACCCCTAACTACAAGGACCACAAAGCGAAAAGGAACAACGGCAAAAAGAATAAATACTATCAGCCCGACCACCACGAGGCGATCGTCGCCCGCGCCACCTGGAACGCGGCGCAGCGGATCCTGAACAGCCGCAGGTTCGGGCACGAGGGCACGTATCTTCCCATGCGCTTGATTAATCACGGTGCGCTCACGGGGTATATATCCATGAACCGAACGTGGGCGGGCTTCGATCAGGAGGATTACTACCGCGCCTGCCAGATCGCCATGGGGCTTTTGGACGAGGATCCGCGCGCCGATCTCGGAACGGAGTATTTGCCCGAGGGCGGCAGGCGCATCGGCGGCTTTATCGACGATCACGGCATCGCCCGTATCGCGCGCGATCTTACCGCCGCCGAGCAGGAGATCAGGGACGAGCTTGAGGGCAGAGCGCCGGAGGAACCGGACTGCCGCGGCGGCGGGGATACGGAGAAGACGTTCCAGGTCGTCAGCGGTGATATGTTCTCGCGCGTCCACGATCCTGTGCTCCGCGTCACGACCTCCGGGATCACCTTCAGCAGAAGCTGCGCGGACAGACTGCCGGGCACGGATACGGTGGAGCTGCTGTTCAACCCCGTAGAGCGGATGCTGATCGTCCGCCCCTGCGCGCCGTCGCATCCCAACGCCGTACCCTGGGACGCGAAATACAAAGGCGCCGCGCCGCTGTGCCGGGTGCTTTACGAGACCATGGGCTGGGAGCCGGACTATTCCTTCCGCGTCCCCTGCAGGACCGTATGCGGATCCGGCGTCACCGCGCTCGTTTTCGATCTTGACAATTACGTCGGGCGCGCGTCCGTGAAAAAGGAAGAGCCGTCCGCTCCGGAAACGCCTGCCGGAGAAACGCCCGCCGAGAGGGAGGACGCGAAAAGCTACTACTATCCGCCCGATGAGGAGGAACCGCAGGAGATCAAGGATATAGAGGAGAAATTCCGTCTTGCCGTGGAAGCGAACAAAAGGCTGTTCGGCAGGCCCGTTTTTCAGACGGACGGGAGCGTGCGCTCTTTCGGCGCGGACGTGCCGCCGGACGAATGGGACCTCGACGCCGAAGCGGCTCCGCTCGATATCACGCACACGATAGACGGGGACGCGGTGGAGCACCTCATGCACGGGATCAGGCAGGCGCCGCCGGTCCTGCGCCGTTCCGGAGCGTATCCCGGCGCCGGAGAGGGGGTGTGAATCGATGGTGACTTCAAGAGACCCGGCGAAGAGCAGACCGCTCTCCGCGAACGTCAAACGGCTGATGCGCCTGGAACGCGCCGCCCCGCGCAACGATAACGTCATCAAAGTGGAAAGGCGGTTCACGCAGCGCGATCTCGCCTACTGCCACAAGCAGGGCACGGTGTTTATGGAAGCCGCGTCCATGGGGTTTTCCATGACGGATTTCGCCCCGCTGTTCATGACGAGCCAGCTCGCCGGCGTGTTCGACGTCAGCTTCGCGTCGTCGGCCGGGCTTGAGAACGACGGCCTTTCCAATCTGTTGCGCGTTCCCATGCTGCTCAAAAGCCCGGAAACGATCGTCGAGGCGCTTTACTGGATCGACGATATCATTTCCGGTGCGGATGAAGGCGAAAACAAAAGCCTGCTTCTCTCCCAAGCGTACACTTCCGATCTGACGCGGCTCCCCGCGGCGTTAAAAGAACTGCCCGAAGAACCCAACCGCGACGTTGACGAACTCTCATACGCTTATTGGCTTGGGTACATTTACCGCTGTGAGTGCCTGCTGCATGAGGAATCCAGCCGGATGGTATACGGCGCCTTCAGCGAAGAGATCATGCGGAGTGCATATCTTGATCTGCTGAACAGTCCTTTGGGACAAAAAGATCTTGTTGAAAGCGCCCTGGAGATTTGTGAAGGGCTTGACCGGCTCCTTGTGGAAAAACTGTGGCCGGAAAGAACCAACGCGCACAGACGGCTGCAGGAAAAAGAACTGGAGCGTCCCGCGCGCCCAAAATACGAAAAGGAGGCAAATGTCTAAATGGTAGATAACACACAGGCCTGGCCCCAGCCGAAACAGGGATTTCGTCCCGGACCCGGCGGTATTCAGAGGGTGCCGTATTATGAAGTCCCAACGCAGAATACCGGAAATGGTTTGACGAGAGAAGAACGTCAGGAAGCGAAACGTCTGGCGGAAGAAGCGAATTTCAGCTTTGCAGGGTATCAGGTCGTTCGGCGCGAGTTCATTTCCCACCGTTTCGATCCCGCCATGACGATCCGGGGAAACAGCATCACATTTAATAATTCCTGTATCAGCAAGCTGGAAGACGCGACGCATATTCAGTTCCTCATAAACCCCGAAGAGCATAAACTCGCGATCCGGCCCTGCGACGAAGGGGCGAGAGACGCGGTACGCTGGTGCGTCGTTCGCGGGGATAAACGCAAAAGCCGTGAAATCACCTGCAAACCCTTCACTACAAAGCTTTATGAGCTGATGGGCTGGGAGACGATATACAGATACAAACTGCAGGGCATGCGAATCAGCTACCGGGGCGAGTGTCTGTATCTGTTCGATCTCAGCGCGAAAGAAGCGTTCCTTCCGCAAAGCCGCGATCCCGAAACCGGAAAATTGAAAAGACCGAAGCCCATCTTACCCCGTGAGTGGATGGAAACTTTCGGTCTTGACGTGGAAGAGCACGCAGCTTCCACTCGCATCGATCTGACGGAGGGTTTTGTCGCGGCGGATATGGATACCGCGAAGAGCGATCCCGCGTCCGCGACCTTACCGGGTGAAGCGCCGGAGGTGATCGTATGAACACGCCTATTGTATTAACGTTGAATCTCATGGAGGATTCTATTCTACTCAATGAAACCGTCCTCCGTGTTCTGGACAGGCCGAAGCAGGTGCAGATCCTGATCAACCGGGAAGAAAAAATGCTTCTGCTCCGCGCCTGTACCGTTGACGATCTGCAGGCGGTCGTTGTTCCCGAGGAACCTATGCTGCGCTGCGAGATCAGTGGCAGAAGTCTTC
>CAMVBR010000219.1 GCA_947165755.1 uncultured Clostridia bacterium | reverse complement strand
AGACCCGCGCCCCTTCCATCACTCTTCACTCTTCACTCTTACCTCTTCACTTTGGGATTTATCGCATCGAGCGATAAATCCCAAACAAACGCCCGCGCGGGGTCCGCGCGGGCGTTTCGGTTTGAGTCGGTTTATTTGAACATATTGCGGAAGAAGTTGGCAATGCTGCGGAACAGATTCACGAGCCAATCCCAGAAGTTGGTTTTGCCGGTGCTGTCGCCGCCGCCGGTAATGGGATCCTCATTCGGGATCGCGCCGGCAATGCTGACGGTGGAGAGGTTCGGGCTGGCGGGAACGGTGTAGTAGCCGCTCGTATCCGGATAGGCCTCTTCGCCGTTGATATACACGATATAATCCGGGAAGCCGAAGCCGTCGCCGATGCTCACTTTGAAGCGGAGCTCCTTATCGGAGAACCACTTATAGAGGGTGTACTTGCTGATCTTTACGCTGCTGGCGGAGGGATATACCGTGTAGTACATACCGTTCATCACAACGAACTTCACGACCTTATCGGAGCCGTCGTACAGGCTGTAAGTCTTTGTTTCGGTTTCATTGCAACGGGCGCAGGTACGGGTCTGTTCGCCGTCTTCATCCAGCGTGGCTTCTTTGGTCACGGTCCACTCGCCCCAGTCGTGGCCGAGGGCGGCTGCGTCCTTCAAAACCGTTTTATCCTCGCAGTTGACGCAGGCGAATACCTTCTTGCCCGCCTCGGTGCAGGTGGGCGGATTTTCGGAATCATAGCCCTTGTCTACGGTGTATTTATGCGTGTGGTTCGCCTTTTCGGCAAGGTATGCGGTGATATCCTCCACAAGCTCGTCGATATCGTCGCCGTTCTCCACGGCGGTTCTCAGCGCAGCCAGCTTGCCGTTCAGGTTATCGATGTAATAACGGCAGTAGGTATCGGCGGAAAGGGCGTTCACCTCGGCCTCCAGCACGGAGATATCGAAGGTAAACTGCGCTACGGCCTCGTCATTGGAAGAAACGAAGGTGTAAACGCCGTCGGCAACGGTACCCGCGGTCACACTCCAGCCGGAGAACACGTAACCGGTCTTGCTCGCTTCGGGCAGCGTATAGGTTGCGCCTGCAATATCCTTTACGGTATCGGCGGTCCGGCCGTTCACGGTGACGGTGAGGGTATAGAGCAGCCAGTTGGGGGCGTCCGTGATGGCGGCGTTCATGCGGGCAAGCAGATCGTCCAGATCGGCGGCGGACGCCGGGACCAGAGCGGTTTTATCTGTCTTTTCGGCCTTCAGGGACTTCAGGCGCAGCGTATAGGTGCTGTGGTAGCTGTCGCTCTCGGCAAGGATGGCGTCGATGGCGGCCTCGGCGGCGTTCAGATCGGCGAGATCGTACCAGGCGGCGGTGATCGTTGCGTCCGCATTCTGGAAGGTATACCGCTCGCCGTTCAGGCCGGCGGTATCGCCGGTCCAGCCGGTAAATACGAAGCCCGCGCGCTCGGGGTAGCTGAGCTGGATGGCGGTGCCCACTTCCCCGGTGAAGCTGCCGTCGGCGGCGCCGTTTTCATATTTCACGGTCAGGGTGTGGGTCTCCACGTAGCCGTTGGGCTGGAAGACGGCGTAAACGTTGGTATCGGCGGCTGCCGGGGAGAAATCGGCGGGATCCCAGCCGATGAAATCGAAGCCGGTCTTTTCGGGCGTGCCGAGGATCTCCTCGGGATAGGTGAATTCTTCGTCCGCTTCGCGCACCAGCGTGGCAAGAAGGGTGGCGTCGTTATAGAAATTCGTCTTATAATTCTGAGCGCCGATTTTATTATACTGCGCGATCACAGTCATGTTTTCGGTCACGTTGGTTACGGGAAGCGACCACTGCGCAAAGGTATAGCCCTCGCGTTCGGGCGCCTCCACATAGCCCTCCGCCGCAGTGGCGTCGCCGCCTTCGGCAACGGAAACGGAGCTCAGCTTCGCGTCGTCCGCATCGTAGAACGAGACGATATAGGCGGGAACGGTCTCGAGCGGGTCGGTGGTGAAGACCACGTCCTCGGTCACTTCAAATTCGGCGGTGGGGTTCGTGATCTCAACGCCGTTGGCATAGAGCTTGAGGCCGTCCGCAATATAACCGGCAAGCGCTTCGGCGCTCACGCTGATTTTTGTATTGTAGGTGTAGGTGCCCTCGTCCACGTCGATGGCGGTGCCCTCGCCGGGCGCGGCGGTGACGCTGTAAAGGGTTTCGGTCTCGCTGTAGTAGGCGGTGAAGGTGGTGGGGCCTTCGATCGCCGGCAGGATCAGGTTGCCCTTATCATCCTTATCGGTGTAGATCTGCGTGCCGTCCGTCCAGCCTGCAAAGGTGAAGGTGACGCCGGTCTCGGCGGGTCTTCTGGGCGTGGAACCGGTATAGGTGGGTACGGCGCCGTGATAGCAGGATTTGGTTTGAAGCACGGTATCGTCGTAATTCTTAAAGGTGACGTCGTACAGGTTTCTGGCGTAGAACACCTTGAGCACGGTGGAGCCGTTGGCAGCCACGGAACTGGTAAGACGGGATTTCGCCCTATCCACGGTAAAGCCGACGCGCTGCGCGGGCTCAATGGCGGGGATGATCTCGTTGGCGGTGCCGAACGTAAGGTCAGTGTCTGTGGGCACCAGGCGGTTTTTCTCGTTCAGGTAGGAGCCGTTGACGTTCATCTCGTAGTTATAAATGTGCACGTCCACCAAGCCCGCCGCCCAGTAGGCCTTGAGTTTTACGTTGCCGTGGCGGTTTTCGATGCGGGCGGAGGGGAAGAACTGCTCGCCTACGGTCCAGTTGCTGCCTTCATCGGCTTCCACCACTTCCCAATACCAGAAGCTGTAGCCCTGACGGGGCGCGGGATAGCCGGTAAGGTCGTTGCCCTCGGCGGCAAAGAGCTCCGCCATGGTGCCGGTGCTTTCGATATTGAAGGTGGCGGTCTTGGTTTCGGTATTGACGTTGTCGTCGTCCGCGGGAACCAGCGTCATGGTGTAGTTAATGGGCTCCCACGTGGCGTAGGCGACGCCGTTATAGCCGACGCGCACGTAGGAAAGACCCGAATGGGTGTCGGGGTTGCCGGACCAGCCTTTGAAATTGTAATACGCTTTGGAGGGGCCGGAATAGGTGGGGGTGAAGCGGAAACCGTTGGTGGTGGGGATCTGATCGCCGATCTTCACGTAATCGGTGGTGGTCAGGCTCTGGAAGGAGCCGCCGTTCGGGTCCACGGTGACGCGGGTGCAGAGCTCGTCGAGGGCGGTATTCAGGGCCATTGCAAGCTCGTGGGGATTGGCGCCGCTGTTCAGCGTGGTAAGACCGATCACAGCGTTTTTGAACGCGGCCTGCAGCGCGGTCCACTTATAGTTGGAGTTGGCGTCGAAATAGCAGCTGGTGATATTGCCGCCCGAGATGCCGGTAACGCCCAGAGAAGCCATATACGAGATCGCTCTCTGCACAGCGGCGCGCAGGGTGGATTTATTGAACTGCTTTGCGCTCAGGCGCACGGAAACGTGGGTGAAGCAGTAATCGGAGCTGTCGTTCGTAGCAAACGAACCCTTGAAACCGTAGTCGTAGGATGATTCATATTTGGCGGCGTTGTTTTCGTCGTCTGCCGCGGGCACGTTCTGCAGGGTGCGGGGCCATGCGCCGGCATATTTCACGCCTTCGGACATATAATCCGAATTCCAATCGTCCCAGCTGTTTGCGCCCTGGCGGGCGATCACGTAGCCGCGGTCATTGAAATAGGCGCTTCTCTCGTCGGAATTATCAGACGTAAAGCTGCCGTTGTAAGCAAGGCGCGGGGTGAAGGAATCCGTGGCGGTGTAATCGGCAATATACCAGTTGCCGGAATCGCCCTCTTCATTATCGGTAGCCATCAGACCGATCGCAAGGTTCGGGATCTGCTTCAGATCGGTATAGCGGGAGGTATCGATCGTGATATTGCCGTAGGGCGTGGCGTAAACGGCGGCGATCGCGTTGCGCTTGGTAGCGCCGGTGGTGTTATCGATATAGTCGAAGCTGGAAACGTTGAAGGTGGAGGCGGAGGCGGAAGCGGAACCCCAGCCCGTAGAACCGGAATTGTTGACCCCTGTGGTATCATTGAAATGCGCGGTATCGGCTGCCGTATTGATAAACGCAAGATTATAGCGGGTGGCGCCGGCGTAGGAGGCCGACCACGCGTTATCCTGCCGCAGCGCCTGCGCGGCTGTATAGGCGGTATCGCCCACGTATGCGGTGTTGCCCGCGGTGATGAAGGCGGACAGGCCCTTACCCCCTGAATAGTTCGGGTAATAGTTGCCGCTGTGCGTTGCGGCGGTTTGCGGGGTAATGGAATGCATACCGGTCATCCACGTAAGCTGCTGCGCGTAGGAATATACGGCGAACTTCTGCTGCGTACGGGCCATGGCGCCCACGGGAGCCACGTAGGGCTTATACACGTAGGTGAGGGCATAGGCGTGCTTTACTTTCCCGTCCGCCTTATCGGTAAAGGTAAGGGTCCAGAGGATATAGCAGCCGTTGGCGGAAGCCGCCAGAGAAGGAGACATACCGGCCGTGATATCCACGCTGCCGCCGGAGGATACGGTGCTGCTCGAAAGCGTAACGCTGCCGCCGGAGAGCGCGCGAAAATTGGAATCCACGAACTGATATGAGATCGCGGCGGTCGCTGCGCCGTAATCCTGCTGATCGAAGGTGTAGGCGTATTCATA
>CAMVBR010000218.1 GCA_947165755.1 uncultured Clostridia bacterium | reverse complement strand
GGAGATTGCTCGCTGACGCTCGCGGGAGATTGCTCGCTGACGCTCGCGGGAGATTACTCGCTGACGCTCACGGGAGATTACTCGCTGACGCTCACGGGATTAATATAGATAAAGCGTAACCTTGGCGTGCCGGAAGGCACATCCTCTCGCGCCGTAAGGCGCACCCTCCCGCGCCGCAAGGCGCACCCTCCCGCGCCGCAAGGCGCACTCTCCCGCGCCGCAGGCGCACTTTCTATTGCATTTCCCCTTTTCCGTATGGTATAATAATTCCATCCTTTTCCCGGAGGCGCGGTATGAAGCTGACGAACCTCTCCTTTATGAAAATGAACGGCGTTGTAAAAGCCGTTGTGTGTACGTCCGCCCGGGCGTGGCGGGCGAGGCTGACGCTGGGCGGCAGGGATTACCCCGACGCCTTCAACGACGCGGAGCCCTACGACCTGCACACCCACGTGTTTTATATCCCCGAGGAAGACTTCGCCGACGGCGAGGCTGTGCTCGGCTGGCGCGCCTTCAAAAACGGGCGGCGGACGTGGGAGAAGCGCTTTTTTCTGCGGGCGGAAGCCTTTGCCGACGCCGGCGCGCTGCTTTCGGAATACGACCACGGCCTGAAGATCGTATCGCGGGAGAGCGAGACCGTGGCCGAGGGGCTCACCTTTACGAAATTCACCTGCGCGGACCGCGAGGGGCTGCCCGTGATCCTCTCGCTGCTGCAAACGGACCTGAAGCGCACGGCCATTTACGTGGGCACGCCCGGGGACGGGTATGCGAACAAAAGGGTGAAGGCCACCATCCCCGATATGGCGGCCGCCGCCGAGCGAAACGGCAAAACCGTGTTGGCCGCGGTGAACGCGGATTTCTTCGATATATTGGGGGACGGCCACCCCTCGGGCCTGTGTGTGAAAAACGGCCGCGTGGTTGCAAACCCGGACAGCAAACGCCCCTTTCTCGGCGTAAAAAAGGACGGCTCCCCCGTGATCACCGACCTTGCCGAATCCCCCGGGCTCCTGCCGGAGCTGGAGCACGCCGCCGCCGGGCTGCAGCTGCTCGTGAAGGACGGCGCGCTTTTCGACTGGGCGCCGCTGGAGCCCTTCTCTTTCGTGCGCCACCCCCGCACCGCCGCGGCGGTCACCAAGGACGGGCAGGCGCTGTTCCTCGAGGCGGACGGCCGCATCCCTTCCCATTCCAACGGGGCTACGCTGGTGGATCTGGGCCTGTTCCTGATCTCGCTGGGGGCGGATCGGGCCGTGAATCTGGACGGCGGCGGCTCCAGCGCGGTCTATATAAAAACGGAGAACGGTTTTACGCTGAAAACCGTTCCCGCCGATCTGTTTTTCCCGAACGATATGCTCATCCGGAAGGATTTCAATTCGTTTTTTATCGTGGAGAAGTAGCGGCAAGCGGCAAAATTCCGCATTCCGCATTGCAAAGGCCGTCAGGCGTCCAAAAAACTGGTAAACTCGCCCCGCTCCTTTTCGGGCATGCCGTAGGCTTCTTTGCCCAGCGCGATGCTCTTCATCAAAAACGCCATATTGCGCGCAAGGTTGCGCATGGTCTGCAGGCCCTCTTTATCGCGCTCCACGTCGGCGCCCGTAAAGCCGTGCACCTCGTTCCAATAGGTGGAGGAGGCGACGGGCATGCCCGAAATGGTAAAATACTTGTTGAGGTCGTCGAAGGCCGAGGTGCTGCCCGCCCGGCGGCTGGAAACCACCGCCGCGCCCACCTTCATGCTCTTATCGAAGGGCGTGGAGTAAAACAGCCGGTCGGCGCAGGCCAGCAGGCCGCCGTTGGCGTGGGCGTAATATACCGGGCTGCCCAGCACGAGGCCGTCCGCCGTCTCGAATTCGGCGGCGATCTCGTTCACCGGGTCCTGAAATACGCATTTGCCCAGCTTGCGGCACCCGCCGCAGGAAACGCAGCCGCGGATATCCTTATTGCCCACGGTAAACGTCTTGGTCTCTATGCCCTCGGCGTCGAACACCGTCTGCATTTCGGCAAAGGCGCGGGCCACGCACCCCTTGGGGTCGGGGCTGCCGTTGATCATTAAAACTTTCATTGGGTATTCCTCCTACGGGATCATTGTATGCGGTATTATTTTATTTGATTCCGGCGCGTTTGTCAATCGCATACCTTGGCCGCGCGACGAATATAATGGCAGTACAAGTAGTTGACGGGAGGATGACCGCCGTGAAAAAGACCGCGCTGCCGATTTTGATTTTTCTTTTGCTTCTGTTCGCCGCCTGCGGCAGGCCCGCCCCCGTGCTGCGCGAGCCCGTGCGGTATTTTACGGCGGATCTTTCGCTGGAAAACGGGGATTATATCATCGAGGGCGCGCTGGTGTGCAGCGCCTACGACGATATACGCCTCTCCTTCACCCACCCGGCGCTGCTGCGCTTTTTTACGGTGCGGGCGACCTCGGAGGGCTTTTATACGGAGGTTGCGGGCGTGCCCGATATCATCGAAGCCCGTCGGGTGCCCACCTTTGCGCCTATAAACGTATTGTGCGAGGCGCTGCGCAGGGCGGTATTCGAGAACAACGAACGGGTCCCCGCCGAGGACGGCGGCTGCACGGCCGAAATTTCGATCGGCGGCAGAACGGCCATGGCTAAATTCAACGCGGACGGGTATATTACGGGGATCGATTTTCCGGAGACGGAATTGAAAGTGAAATTTATTATAAAAGATAATAGATAATAGATAAAAGATAATAGTTGAAAGATAAGGGGATCTGTATGGACGAGAGAGCACAGGCGAAACGCCGCATCGACGAGCTTACGGACAAGCTGAATTACCACAGCTACCAATACTACGTAGAGAACGAATCCGATATTTCGGATCACGAATACGATATGCTGCAGCGGGAGCTGATCGCGCTGGAAACGGCCTACCCGGAATACCGGCGGCCGGACTCCCCCACCGGGCGCGTGGGCGGGCAGGCCCAGAGCCTGTTTTCGCCCGTGACCCACGAGGTGCGCATGGAGAGCCTGCAGGACGCCTTTTCGTTTGAGGAGATCGACGATTTCGACGCCCGCGTGCGCGAGCGCTTTCCCGACGCCGGGTACGTGGTGGAGCCCAAGATCGACGGGCTTTCGGTATCGCTGGAATACGAAAACGGCGTGTTCGTGCGCGGCTCCACCCGGGGCGACGGCGACGTGGGCGAGGATATCACCGAAAACCTGCGCACCGTGAAGAGCATCCCCCTGCGCCTGCGGCAGGATCTGCCCTTTCTTGAGGTGCGGGGCGAGGTGTATATGAAAAAGAGCGTGTTCGCCGAACTGGCGGCGGCGCAGGAGGCGCGGGGCGAGGCCCCCTTCAAGAACCCCCGCAACGCCGCGGCGGGCTCGCTGCGGCAGAAGAACGCCGCCGTCACCGCGCAGCGCAAACTGGATATTTTCGTGTTCAACGTGCAGCGCATCGAGGGCGCCGAGCTCACCGGCCATAAGCAGTCGCTGGATCTGCTGAGGAGCCTCGGCTTCGTTACCGTGCCCTTCTATACGCCCTGCAAAAATATTGCCGAGGCCAAGGCGGAGCTGGAGCGCATCGGGCGCGAGCGCGCCTCGCTGTATTTCGATATCGACGGCGCGGTGATCAAGGTGGACGACCTCGAAAAGCGCCGTGCGCTGGGCAGCACCGCCAAGTTCCCCCGCTGGGCGGTGGCGTATAAATACCCGCCCGAGGAAAAGGAGACCACGCTGCTCGATATCGAGGTCACCGTGGGCCGCACCGGGGCGCTCACCCCCACCGCCGTGTTCGAGCCGGTGCTGCTGGCGGGCTCGCTGGTGGGCCGCGCCACGCTGCACAATCAGGATTTTATAGACAAAAAGGGCCTTGCCATCGGCGATAAGATCGTCGTTCGCAAGGCCGGGGACGTGATCCCGGAGCTGGTAAGGGTATCGGCGCACGACGAATCGAAGCCCACCTATACCCTGCCGGAGGTTTGCCCCTCCTGCGGGGCCAAGGTGTTCCGCGACCCGGAGGGCGCCTTTTTGCGCTGCCTGAACCCCGATTGCCCGGCCCAGACGCTGCGCAATATCATCCACTTCTGCTCCCGCGACGCCATGGATATCGAGGGGCTGGGCGAGCGCGTGGCAGAGGTGCTGGTGGCCGAAGGGCTCATTAAGGACGCCGCCGATATCTATCTGCTGCAGGCTTCTCAGCTCGCCGCGCTGGACCGCATGGGCGAGAAGAGCGCCGAGAACCTGATCGCGGCCATAGAAAAATCGAAGGGCAACGACGTTTCCCGCCTGATCTTCGGCCTCGGCATTCAGCACATCGGCCAGAAGGCGGCAAAGCTGCTGGCTTCCCACTTCGGCTCCCTGCCCGCTGTGGCGCAGGCCTCGGCGGAGGAGATCGCCGCCATCGACGGCTTCGGCGACGTGATGGCCCAAAGCGCGGCGGCCTATTTCGCGCTGCCGCAAGCAAAAACGCTGCTGGCCCGCTTTGAGGAATACGGCCTGAATATGCTGAGCCTCGAGGAAAAGGCGGACGCCCGTTTCGCCGGGATCACCTTCGTGCTCACCGGCGCGCTCGAAAAGTACACCCGCGACGAGGCCGCCGCTGTTATAGAACGCTTCGGCGGCAAGGTGAGCGGCTCCGTTTCCAAAAAGACCGGCATCGTGCTGGCGGGCGAGAACGCCGGCAGCAAGCTGCGCAAGGCCAACGAGCTGGGCGTGAAGGTGATCACCGA
>CAMVBR010000217.1 GCA_947165755.1 uncultured Clostridia bacterium | reverse complement strand
GGAATCGTAAAAATGCTTGGAGGTGGAAAGCTGCGTGGCGTATTTGCCCGCGAGCGAAACGCCGTTTTCTTTGATCAGCTCAATAAAGCGGTGCAGCTGCGCCGGAACGAGGAACGTATACACCGGGTAGGCAAACAGGATGAGCTCGGCGCTTTCGAGCGCTTCTTTACAGGAGCCGAAATTCTTTTCCATACTGCGGATCTGCTGCCCCACGTGCAGAACCTCGAAGGTATGCCCGGGGTTGAGCACCTCGATATAACGCACCGTTTGCAGGGTTACGCTGTTTTTACCGGCCGGAGAGCCGTTCAATACGACGATTTTCATGCTGGATCTACCGCTTTCTTGCTTTTTTTCTATTGTAGCATGAATTTCTTTTATATTCAAGCGTATCTTTTTTAATGGATAAGGAATTGTATTCCACCCGAAGCTGTGCTATAATTTATGGATACAAAAGCGAAAAGGAGCAACACGATGGACGATTATACCGAAATCGGCGCCCGCCTGAGAGAACTGCGGGAAGTGAGCGATTATACCATAGAAGAGCTGGCTGCGGAATTAAACCTCGACCCGGCGGTGTACGCCTCTTACGAGGAAAACGGCAAAGACGTACCCATCAGCGTGATCTATTCCATCGCGCAAAAATTCAAGGTGGATTTTGCCGAGATCGTTACGGGGCACAGCGCGCTGCTGAACACCTACCATCTGATCCGCCGGGGCGGCGGCAAGGTGGTGAACCGCAACCCCGAATACCATTTTGAGGACCTGGCCTACCGCTACGCGAACAAGATCATGCAGCCCCTGCTCGTTACGCTGGAGCCGGACGATACCCCGGCCAAGCTCATCACCCACGGCGGGCAGGAATTCAATCTGGTGCTTGAGGGCACCGTGATCTTAACCCTGGGCGATAAGGAATTTACGATGACCGCAGGCGATTCCATCTATTTCAACCCCACCATCCCCCACGGCCAGCGCTGCGGCGGAGACGTGAAAGCGCGGTTTCTCACCGTGATCGCCGAATGAAAGGAAGCGAGCCGCTTTGGATTACTTACTGAAACAGTTTCTTCCGCAGATCGAGTTTTCGAGCTACGAGGAGTTCAAAGAAAAATTTAAGATCAACGTGCCCGACCATTTCAATTTCGGTTACGACGTGGTGGACGCCTGGGCCGAGGCGGAGCCGGAGAAGCGCGCGCTGCTGTGGGTGAACGAGGAGGGTGAGGAAAAGAGCTTTACCTTCACCGATATCAAACGGCTTTCCAACAAAACCGCCAACTTTTTCAAAAGCCTTGGGCTGAAAAAGGGCGACGTGGTGATGCTGATCCTCAGGCGCCGCTGGGAATACTGGGTGTGCGCCACGGCGCTGCATAAATTGGGCGTGATCCTGATCCCCGCCACGCTGCAGCTCACAAAAAAAGATATCGTTTACCGGGGCAACGCCGCCGGGGTAAAGGCTGTGATCTGCGTAAACGACGCGTTTGTGATCAGCCAGGTGGAAGCCGCCGCGCCGGAGATCGCCTCTTTGAAAAATAAAATACTCGTGGGCGAAAAACGCCCCGGCTGGCTCGACCTGCACGAGGGTATGGACGCAGGTTCTGATATTCTTCTCCGCCCCGCGGGCGACGCCGCCACGAAGACCGACGACGTGATGCTGGTATATTTCACCAGCGGCACCACGGGCATGCCCAAGCTCGTGCAGCACAATTTCGCTTATCCGCTGGGGCATATCGTAACCGCGAAATACTGGCAGCACGTGGAAGAAAATAAACTGCACATGAGCGTTTCCGATTCCGGCTGGGCAAAGTTCGGCTGGGGCAAGATCTACGGGCAGTGGATTTGCGGCGCCACCGTGTTCTGCTACGACATGGTGGGCAAATTTGACCCAAAAAAGCTGCTTCGCATGGTGGAAAAATACGGCGTTACCACCTTCTGCGTGCCGCCCACCATGTACCGCTTTATGCTGCAGGAGGATCTTTCCCAATACGACCTTTCGTGCCTGCACCACTGCGCCACAGCGGGCGAACCGCTGAACCCCGAGGTGGTGAAACAGTGGAAAGCCCTCACCGGGCAGCAGATCTACGAGGGCTTCGGCCAGAGCGAAGGCCCGGTGCTCATGGCAAACTTCGGCAGCGAGTGGTTTGCCCCCATTGAGGGTTCCACAGGCAAACCCAACCCCCTGTATGATATTCAGCTCATCAATAACGAGGGCGAGATCTGCGAGGACGGTGAAGAGGGCTCGCTCACCATTATGGACGTGAAAAACCACCCGCCGGTCGGCCTGTTTACCGGCTACTATAAGAATCCGGAGCAGACGGCGGAAAAGCTATACGGCGTCGGCTACAATACCGGCGACGTGCTGTGGCGCGATTCGGACGGGTATTACCGCTTCGTGGGCCGCAACGACGACGTGATCAAATGCTCCGGCTACCGCATCGGGCCCTTCGAGGTGGAAAGCGCGCTCATCGCCCACCCGGCGGTTGTGGAATGCGCCATCACCGGCGCGCCGGACCCCATCCGTGGGCAGGTGGTAAAAGCCACCGTGGTACTCGCTAAGGGCTTTACCCCCTCGCCGGAGCTCACAAAGGAGCTGCAGACGCACGTGAAAAAGCTCACCGCACCCTATAAGTACCCCCGCATCATCGAATACGTGGAGGAGCTCCCGAAAACCGTGGGCGGCAAGATCAAGCGCGCCCAAATCCGCAAGGCGGACGAGGACACGTACAACAACGGCAACTGAAACAATATCGGCGCTTTCCTTCTGCGAAAGCGCCTTTCTTTTACGGAGGCAGTATGGAGCATTCGGATCTTACCCTGCCGGTGGACAGCGGCTGGCTGAATCTGCGCGTTGGCGCGATCATACAAAAAGACGGGAAAATACTGATGGTATCGAACGACGCCGCCGGATATTGCTATTCGGTGGGCGGACGCATCCGCTTCGGGGAAACCGCCGAAGAAGCCGTGATACGGGAGGTGGAGGAAGAGACCGGGGTCAGAATGGAGATCGACAGGCTCGGCTTTTTGCAGGAAAACTTCTTTTTCGGCGATACGGGCGACAAAATCGGGGCGCTGATTCAGGAAATATCGTATTATTTTTACATGAAGACGCCGGAGGGATTCGATCCCGTTTGCGAGAGCGTATCTTCCGACGGGCAATGCGAGTATCTGAAATGGGTATCGCCCGACTGCGATATTCCGTATTACCCCGCGTTTTTCAAAACGGAGCTGAAAACGCCCTGTGAAACGGTGAAGCATATCGTAACGGACGAAAGGATCGGCTTGCGTCGCGGAACGGTACGTTTAGGAGATCATCAACAGCTATGGGAGGTTGAAGCCGCGCGCACGATCCATGAGCTGAAAGAGATTTTCGGCAACGCAGCGCTTGACGTGCAGCACGTGGGCAGCACGGCGATCCCAACGATCAAAGCAAAGCCGATCATCGACCTGGCCGTGGCGGTGCAGCGATTCGACGACGCGGTAAAGTTGATCCCTGAGATGGAACGGCACGGGTATTATTACCGGCCCGAAGCGGAACCTATGGCGCAGATGCTGTTTGCAAAGGGCAGTTACTATGACGGTACGGGAGACATACAGACCCATTTTGTTCACGTGGTACAGGCGGCAAGCCGAGAATGGATCAATTATATCAATTTCCGTGATTATATGAGCACACACCCGGACGACGCAAAAGCCTATGAAGCACTGAAGCTGCGGCTTGCAACGGAAAACCCAACCGATGACGGACGAAGAAAATATTTGGCGGGCAAACGTGATTTTATTTTGGACGCGCTGCGAAAGGCGGCGGAATGGAGGCTGCAATGAGCATAATTGATACCTTTGACCCTATTTCAAAAGATATCATCGATCCGGCAAAAACACATCCCCCTGTAAAGGGATTTCCCGAACGCCTGCTTGTTTGCTTTACCTATAAATTCGCCGAATTGATCATCCGGAACACGAACGCGCAGGAGATCGACGTGCTCAAGGGCGGGCGGATCATCCCCATATATAAATGTGAATACAAAGGGCAGAGCTTTGCTTTCTATCATACCCTTTTGGGAGGCGCCGCCACGGTGGGCCTGCTGGAGGAAGCTTTTGCGAAGGGAGCAAAAAAAGCGCTGTTTTTCGGTTCCTGCGGATCGCTCAACGAAAATCTGACGGCAGGTAAGCTGATCGTGCCTACGGCTGCCTATCGGGATGAAGGCGCCAGTTATCATTACGCGCCGCCCTCGGATTATATTGAAATACCCACGGCGCAGCGGTTATGCGATATTTTTGACGATCTGCGCGTACCCTACGCAAAAACGAAGACCTGGACCACGGACGCCATCTACCGCGAAACCGAAGATAATATGCAGCGGCGCAAAGCGGAAGGCTGCGGCACAGTGGAAATGGAATGCGCATCGATAATGGCTTTGGCCCAATTCCGTAAAAAGGAAGTATATCAGTTTGTATATGCGGCTGACAGCTTGATCGGCGTATGGGACAGGCGCATTCTCGGCGCAATGCCGGAGAATCTGAGGGAAAGCATTGCGAAAATTGCATTAGAAACGGTAATCAGACTTTAATTCAAAAAACGGCCGGTAAAAAAATACCGACCGTTTTGATTTCATAAGTGAACGAAATAATATAAGTGAAAAAATAAGACCGTCGATCGGACGGTCTTTTTCATCGGGTGTTGAATACACCCTGAAAACTGAACAATGGAGAGAACCAATAAGAGATCAAGCCCTC
>CAMVBR010000216.1 GCA_947165755.1 uncultured Clostridia bacterium | reverse complement strand
CGTCGATCTTGTCCTTCGTCGTCATCTGTACGATGCCGATTATGCAGAAGATGCACAAGAAGCACCGCTTACGACGGACGACACGGAAGAACGATAAATAACCGAAACGCCGGACGGTTGATCCCATCCGGCGTCTTTTTAATCATCAATTAAAGATTTTCACAAATCTCTTTGGTATCCTGTGCGATCATAAGCTCTTCATTCGTGGGAATAACAAACATTCTGAGTTTCGATCCGGGAACAGAGATCTCAAGCTCCTCACCGCGTTTTGCGTTTGCGGTTTCATCGATCTCAGTACCGAGAAAACGCAGCTTTTCCGCAACGCGCGTACGATACTGCGGGTTGTTCTCACCGATGCCGCCGGTAAACACAACCGCGTCGATCCCGCCCATGGCAGCGGCAAATCCGCCGATATATTTCGTGAGCTGATGGCAGAGCATGGATTCCACCAGCTTGGCTCTTTCGTCGCCGGCCTTTGCACGGTTCTCGATCTCTCTGTTATCGGATGTGCCGGTAAGACCGAGCATACCGGATTTTTTATTCATGATAGTATCGATCTGATCCGGTGTAAGGTTTTCTTTCTTCATCAGGATCGGGATGATCGCCGGGTCGATAGATCCACAGCGAGTTCCCATGAGTATGCCTTCGAGCGGGGTAACGCCCATGGTCGTATCAAAGCATTTGCCGTCCATGACTGCGGAAATGGAGGAGCCGTTGCCCAGATGACAGGTAACGATCTTCGTACCCTCCGCTTTGCCTCCAAGCAGCTGAATGCAGCGCTTGCTTACGAAACGGTGCGAGGTGCCGTGGAAGCCGTAACGGCGAATGGAATACTTTTCATAGTACTCATAAGGAAGGGCGTACATATAGGCGTAATCAGGCATGGTCGCGTGGAAACCGGTATCAAAAACGGCAACCTGAGGCACGCCGGGCATGATCTTTTCACAAGCTTCGATTCCCATAAGGTTCGCGGGATTATGCAGCGGGCCGAGATCAAAGCATTCTCTGATCGCTTCTTTTACTTTCTCGGTCACAAGCACAGAACCGTTGAACTTTTCCCCGCCGTGAAGCACACGGTGTCCTACTGCGCTGATTTCATCCATGGACGAGATCACACCCTGCGTCTCGCTGGTGAGCGCGTCAAGCACGATCTTGATGGCCGCGCTGTGATCAGCCATAAGCATCGGCACTTTTTTGCAGCTTTTTTCCGGCGCGCCGGTCACAGAGTGCGTAAACGTGCAATTTTCATAGGAGATCTGTTCGCAGATGCCTTTGGCAAGCAGTTTTTCATTTGACATATCGATAAGCTGATACTTCAAAGAAGAGCTGCCGCAGTTGATAACCAAAACTTTCATGTTTTTTCCTCCGGTAATTTTAACTTGATTATTCATCGAATCTTGTTTATTATATACATTACAGAAAAATATTTCAAGTCTTATTTTTAAAGGAATCTTCTTATATGAGAGATACGGCCTTCATTATCTGTGAATACAATCCTTTTCATAACGGACACGCGCTGCATATAAAGGAAACAAGGAAGGCGGGCGCGAAAAATATTGTTTGCGTAATGAGCGGCAATTTCGTTCAAAGAGGGGAAGCCGCCTTTTGCGATAAAACAACTCGGGCTGAATTTGCGATAAAAAACGGGGCGGATCTTGTTCTGGAGCTCCCTTTGAAATATGTTGTTTCCGGCGCCCCCCGCTTCGCAGAAGGCGCCGTAAACGTTATCAAATCGCTGAAAACACAGGGCACTCTTTCATTCGGCGCTTCCGCCGACCTTGAAGAATTGAAGCTTTTAGCGGCCTATTCTTCCGATCCGAAGGTTCTGGCTAACGCTTGTGAATACTCAAAAATCCACGGTACAACGTTTGCACATTCCATTCACAAGGTAATGCTTGAAGTATATCCCGCTGCGGATATACTGTTTCGAGACGCAAACAATATACTGGCATCCGAGTATATCAAAGCGATGCGTCGCTGCGGCTGCGATCTTGATTTATTTGCCGTAAAGCGAACTTCAATACATGATTCTCTTTTTCCCGAAACACACGTTGCTTCCGCAAAACACATCCGTGAATCGATGTACCGCGATTGCAGCCCCGAACCCTGCAAGCCGTTCCTGCCGGAAAGCGTTTTATCTGTATTGAAAACAGAATGGCAGAGGGGGAGTCTGCCGACGGACAGAACAAAGCTTTCCGTTGCCGCGATGTCTCGTTTATATCTGTTGAGCGCGAATGATTTCCGATCTGTCAATGGCGTAAACCAAGGGCTGGAAAACAGAATACTTCAGTGTATCAAAAATACCTCCGATCTGTATTTGCTTTGTGACGCCGTAAAAACAAAAAGATTTACGCATGCCCGCATCCGGCAGATTTTGATTTCTGCCTTTTTGGGGATCAAAAAAGAAGCACTCGAACGGCCGAATCCGTACATTCGAGTGCTTGGGATGAATCAGAAGGGGAGAGCTTTACTCAGAGAATATCGTGAAACCTCTGATGTGCCGCTGATCATGAATTTGTCGGAAGCGCCTGACTGCGAAGAACGTTCTTTGGACGCGAACAGCGGTCAGCTTTATGATCTGTGCCGCCCGATTCCCTTCAACAAAAGCCCGGAATACGCAATAAAACCTTACGTTTCCGAATAATACAAAGCGGTCAGTTCACTGAGCGGTCCCTTCAGAGCCGAGTGGGCCGTGGTGCTTTCATCGGTTTCCAACAGGCGGTTGAATCTGTTTTTTCCGTGGTTGGAGCCCTGCAGCCTTGAAATAATGTTCGTCTTCAGTTCTTTTATGCTGTCATTGTGCAATACTGTTACATTGCTGCATCTGATCTCCACTGTCTGTGCGGCGGTTATTCCTGAAACAAGGATCTGAACATATCCCTGCTTGCAGACGATGTCGGCAGGGAACGGTTCGCCGTTTACAAACGCTTCAACGGTTTCGGCGGCAGTAAGATCCCGCATTGAAATCAGGTAGTTTCTGCTTTCGGGAATCACGGAACAATCGCCCGATACGGCGCCTATACGGAAAACGACCTGTTTTTCACGCTCACTTACAGAAAACTCCGTTTCGCAGAAAGCGCCGTTTTTATATGCCATTGTTTCGCCGTCGTCCTCATAGAGCGTAAACGAACCGTTTCCGCGATATACGAGCAACTCTAATTCGGCAGGATTGGAAACGTCGTTCTCGGAATCATTGATGCTCAAAGGAATGATAGCGCCTTCTTTTGCCAATACCGGAATGGATCCTTCATCCCGATAAAGGGATGCCTCCCGGTTTCCGTTGTAAATCCTTCCCGAGAAAATATCCGTATAACGCCCCTCGGGAATAAACACTTTTACGCCCGCAAGCCCGTTTTGCGGGTCTGTTTTTTCGGTAATCGGGCAGGCAATCAGCTCCGATCCGAAGAAATACTCATTCGGAACGTTATATGCTCGTTCGTCGGTTGGATACGCATAATACATAGGACGGATCAATGGCGTTCCGTTTTCCGCGCAGCGCCTGTTCATCGTATAGATATAGGGAATCAGACGATGACGGAAGCGAAGCGACTGAGAGGCAAAAAATTCAACGTCCGCACGGTATTTCCAAGGTTCTTTCCCCATAAATTCATTTGAAGTGGAATGCAGACGCATGATCGGGCTGAATACGCCGAATTGCACCCAACGCAGATACAGTTCGTCGTCGCGTTCCCCGAAATGGTGCCCGCCGATGTCATGACTCCACCAGGTATAACCGATATTTGAAGCCGTTGCGGTAAAATACGGCTGAAAGGCCAACGTGGCCCATGTTTGCGCGGTATCCCCGGAAAAACCGAGCGGATACCTATGAGAGCCGGCGCCAGAAAAGCGGGAAAGAATCAACGGGCGCTTGTTTCCGCGAGCGCTGTCGATAAAATGGTAATGATTCAGCGCCCAAAGCGGATCCAACCCCGGTACTCTTGATTTCGTTCCCTGCTGCCAATCGATCCACCAAAAGTCTACCCCGTCTTTTTCCAGCGGGTGATGCAAAAAGCGGAAGTAGCCTTCCATGAATTTTTTATCGGCGATATCAAATCGGATCTGTTGCTTGGAATCCGGATCGATCCCCATGAAAGAACAAAAATCTTTATATGCGTCTTCGTAGAATTTACAACCCGAGGCCGGATGCAGGTTAAGCGTGATTTTCAGATTATGGTCCTTCAGCCATTGCAAAAATGCCTTGGGATCGGGAAACAGGTCTGTATTCCATGAATACCCGGTCCATCCGGGATTTGTAATATTATAAAACAGCTCAAGAACGCCGCGCCCCTCTTTTTTATCCTGCGCGTCCTTTCCGAATTTTTCAACAACCTTCACCCAGTGCCAGTCCATATCGATGGTGGCAACGGAAATGGGGATCCCTTTATTGTGGAATTTTACCATCAGCGAAATATACTCGTCTTGCGTATACGCCTTGTAACGGCTCACCAGTTTCCAAGCGCAAAACGGGGAATCAGGGGAGGGTACCCTGTCAAAGAAAAGTAATCGCGCAGCGCTTCTTCATACCGATACCCGTATGCGAAATAATACATATCGGTGCTTTTTACCTTCCGCGGCAAAATATCCCCTTTGTTTTCAACGATCAAGGAATCACTGTCGTCCAGAAAAGCAACGCCGTCACGGGATAAGATCCCGTCGTTCAGCTTGATCTTGCCGTTTGAACCATCCAATGTTCTGCAGGTTCCCCGTAGATTTCCCTTTTGAAAATCCGTAACGTTCCTGCCGTCTTCC
>CAMVBR010000215.1 GCA_947165755.1 uncultured Clostridia bacterium | reverse complement strand
GCTTGCAGCTTGTAGCTTGCAGCTTCGCGCTATCAGCGCGACAAACTGAAATTTGAAAAACACCTTGTTTTTCCCTTCTTATATATGTTAGAATAAGAAAAAACAAAAAGGAAGCGTATCGTATGAAAAAGCTGCTTGCCGTTCTTTTATCCGTTCTTCTCGTATGCCTGTGCATGGCCCCGGCGTACGCCTCGGGCGAGGCCCCCGCGCAGACGCACAGCGATTCCTTCGGCGCCTACGACCACGTATTCATCATCGGCGTGGACGGCGCGGGCCGGTTCTTCAAGGACGTGAACACTCCCGAGTTTGACCGCATCTTCGCCGACGGCGCGGTGGACTACACCGCCCGCACCGAAATGGTGACGGTGAGCGCCCAGAACTGGGGTTCCATTCTGAGCGGCGTTTCCTACCTGCGCCACGGCCTCACCAACGATAAGGCCGGCGAAACACAGCGGGATTCCTCTACGAAATACCCTACCATCTTCACCTACGCCCGCCGCGCGTTCCCGGAAGCGGAGCTTGCCTCCATCGTAAACTGGGACCCGATCAACTACGGCATCATTGAAACCGATATCGGCGTGAATAAGATGAGCCCCGGAAACGACGAGGACGTGACGAACGCCATCTGCGATTACTTTGACGCGGGCAACGCCCCCACCCTCTTCTTCAGCCACTTCGACGAGGTGGATCACGCCGGGCACGAATACGGCAGCAAATCGCAGGAATATATTTCCGCCATTGAGGCGGCGGACGCGCGCATCGGCCGCGTTTACGACGCCATCGAGCGCAACGGCCTGATGGAGAACGGCCTGTTCATCGTGGTATCCGACCACGGCCACCTGGTGGTGGGCGGCCACTTCGGCCTTACCGCCCGCGAAACGAACACCACCGTTGCCGTAAAGGGCAAAACCGTGGTTGCCGGCGGCGTTATGGACGACGATACCCGCAACCGCGACGTTTCCGCCATCGCCCTGTACGCGCTGGGCATCGAGCGCCCCGCATATATGTCCTCCCGCGTGCCCGCCGACCTGTTTAAAAATACCGAGGGCGAGCAGCGCGATATCAGCCGCGATTTGCCCGACGCCACCCTCTGCAAGCTGGCATGGGTGATCACCGTGCTCACAAAATGGATATGAAACGGCAGATAAAACGGCTGCTCGGCCTTTTACTCGCCATGCTGACGGCGGCCTCCGCCGCCTGCGCCCGTACCGATCCCGCGAACCTGTCGGACGGGCCTTTTTCGGTTTATCCCCAGGACGAAGCCGACCTCGCGCTGCCCTTCAACGCGGCGTACCGGCTCTTCGGCGGCACGGATACCGAACACTGCCTCGTGTACCGCTTCGGCAACGAGCCCACGTATTTTGAGTGGATGGCGCAAAAGCTCGCCTGGACGGACGACGCGGCCTACTTAAACGAGCTGAAGGAGAAGCTCCTCACCTTCCCGCAAACGGATAACGGCTATTTATGGAGCTGGTCCACCTCCGTCTACTGGCCCACCGGCCGGGGCGGCATGCACTACGACGGCACGCTGCGGTACGTGAGCGCGGCGGCGGAGATCCTGCGCTGGACCGGCGACCTCGCCTTTCTGGACGAGAAGGACCCCACCGCCTTCGGCGAGGACAGGGCGCTGGACGCCTCTCAGGGGCGCAGCGTTTACGAAAAGTGCGCCGCGGCCATGGCCTTTGCCGCCAACGAGATGCAGGGGGAAACGGGGCTGATCACCCTCACGGAAAAAGCCGCCCTGCTGGCCGACGGCAAGACCCGGTTCGATAAGAACGAGGCCGGGGAGCTGATCTGGGACAACACCGGCCGCCCCGGCAGCGAGGGCTCCAACTATTGGGATAACCTGTGCTTCGGCCATACGGACGCCTACGAGACCGCGCTGTATTACCGCGCCCTGCTGGGCATGGCCGATATCGAGCGCATGCGCGGGGACGCGGACGCGGCGGCGGCCTATACGGAAAAAGCCGCCAAGGTGAAAGCCGCCTTCAACGAGACCTTCTGGGATGCGGAGAAGGGCCGGTATATCGCCTGCGTGGACGCGGACGGCGTGCGCCGGGACCCGGGCCTCACGTTTTTAAATACAGAAGCCCTCGCCTACGGGCTGGGGAACGAGGCCAAGGCCGAGCGCATCTTTTCGTGGCTGGACGGCGAGCGCGCCGTGGCGGGCGATACCGTGACCGGCAGCGCCATTTACGACTACGCGCCGCTGGTGGACCGCTTCGCGGAAAAGCGCAAATTGAAGAAAGCCACCCTCTTCGTGCCCGTGAGCAACACCGTGGCCATAGAGGAGATGACCCCGGGCGAGCCCTACTGGTGGTTCAGCTTAGAGGGGGCCATCACCGTGGCGCCCGGCGGCAACGCGGTATACGGCACGCATCTGGAAAACGGCGGCTATATCTTTTACACCCTGTGGTCCGAGCTGACCGCCCGCGCCGTTTACAAGGGCGCCGACGACGTGAAGCGCCGCGCCAAGGAGCTGGCGGCGGTTTACCGCTATAACGGCTTTGATTCCGACCTGGGCGGATGGGCCGAGGGCATCACCGGGGAATTTCCGGAAAACGGGATCGTTTCGCGGGTGTTCGTTTCCGCGCTGGCGGGCCTCGAGGCCAAAGCCGACGCGCTGGAAATCAGGCCGAATCTGCCCGGCGGCGTTGAAAAACTCACCGTAAAGCGCCTGTGCTACCGGGGCGTGGCGATGGAGGCCCAAACGGGAGCGGCTTCCCTCACCCTGACCGCCGCTGAGCCCCTTACGGGCACGCTGCGCTTCTGCCCCGCCGAAGCCGGGGCCTATACTGCGCTGCTCACCGATAAAAACGGCGGCGCGCGCACCCTTGCGCTGCAAACGGACGGCGGCGCGCTCACGCTGGATATGACGGCGGCCGACGCCGTAAAAATAGAGATTTCAAAAGGATAACGCCCATGAATATTTTCGTTGCATTTACCCTATGGTTCCTGCTGGCCGAGGCTATTCTCACGGCGGCGCAGCTGCCGCTGCGCAAAAAGAAGCTCAAACCCGCCCTGCGGGTGTGCCTGATCGCGGGCAAGGCGCTGCTGGGCATAGCGCTGGCGGCGCTGGTGATGGCGGGCCCGGTACAGCTGCGCGCTTTGCAGCCGCTGATGATGGCGCTCTACGCCGCCCTGCTGGCGGACGCCGCCGGGGACGCGGTTTACTCCATCGTTTGCGCCATAGCCAAAAAGGAGCGGCGCTTCGGCATTGCGAAGGCCGTGGGGCTCGTGTGCGGCGCGCTGTTTTTCGTTTACGGCGTGGTGAACATGGAGACGGTATCGCCCGAGTACCGCACCTATACCTCCGATAAGCTTACCGACGCCCACACCGTGGTGTTCATCGCCGACCTGCACGTGGGCAGCGCCCAGCCGATGGAGATCACCGAAAAAACCGTGAATGCGGTGAAGGCCCTGCGCCCGGACGCGACGATCCTCGGCGGCGACATCGTGGACGACTACACCACCAAGGAAGAGATGGAGGAAGTCTTCCGCCTCTTCGGCGCATTCGATACGCCCGTATACTATCTTTACGGCAACCATGACCGGCAGGGCCACGCCGAATACGCGGGCGGCAAAAAATTCACGCAGGACGACCTTGAGGCCGCCATGGCCGCCAACGGCATTGTGATCCTGAAGGACGCCTACGCCGCCATCGCGCCCGACCTCTTGCTGCTGGGCCGCGAGGATATCACCGAGGGCGAGGGACGCGCCGAGATCGGCACGCTCAAAAACCCCAACCCCGGAGCCTACCTGATCGTGGCGGACCACCAGCCCGTGCAGTTCAAAGAGAATCTGGCGGCAGGCACGGACCTGCAGCTCTCGGGCCACACCCACGCGGGGCAGCTCTTCCCGCTGCGGGCGCTCTATTCGCTGATCGGCTACTGCTACGGCGATTATTACGAGGGCGACGCCGTGATGCACGTGAGCAGCGGCGCCTGCGGCTGGCGGATGCCCTTCCGCACCGACGCGAAATGCCATTACGACGTGATCACCCTGCTGCCCGCGGATGGGGCGGCTGAATAATCGCGGAAGGAACCGATTTTTATGAAAAAGCTGTTTTTGCCCCTGCTGGCGCTGCTGCTGGCCGCATTGTGCGCGGGCAGCCTGCTTCTGACCGGCAGAACGTATACGGTAAGGCTGCCCCTTTCCGATTTTACAAAGGAAGCGGATCTGACGGCGGACGAGATCGAACTGACCGACGCATCGGACGGCGCATTCGCCGAGCTGACCGAAAAAACGGTAGAGAACGGGGTGCTGCTGCTGCGTTTCCGGGGGAAAGCCCCCGGCAAGGCGCGCTTTACGGCGTCCTGCAACGACAGAGACCGTCTGTTCAATATCTACGTCCACCCGGGGAACCTGATCACCTACGATAACTTTTTCGGGCGCATGACCGGCGATATCGTGATCCCGATCGCGGCCACGGTATTTCTTGCGGCTGCCGTCGGGTGGCTGATCGCGCGCTACCGCGCCAACGTAAAATACAGCATTTACCGCTACCGCAACGTGCTTCAGCTCGGCCTGATCATCTTCACGGTGTTTTTCGCGCTCACCACCCTGCCAATGCTGATCTCTTACCGCGGGCTGATGCAGACGATGACGCACTTCACCGTTTCCGTGAGCCAGCTTTCGGGTGTGCTGCTGACCCCGGCTTTTATAATGAGCATTCTGATCACGGTGAGCAACGTCAAGCTCATACGCAGGGAGGGGCGCAACTGGCGCAACCTGCTGGGCACGTTTTTGG
>CAMVBR010000214.1 GCA_947165755.1 uncultured Clostridia bacterium | reverse complement strand
TGGCCCACCAGTAGTCGTGGTTGCCCTTGCCGATGATCTTCGTGCCGGGCAGCGCATCCAGAAATGCGAGATCTTCATAGGCCTCGCTGATATCCATCGCCCACGAAATATCGCCCGGCAGTATCACCGTATCCTCGGGGCGCACCAAACGGGCCCAGTTTTCACTGAGCCTTTCGGTATAACCGCGCCAGCCGCCGAAAACGTCCATCGTTTTTTCGGGCTCGCCCAGCGCCAGATGCGTATCCGAGATCACGTAAAGCGACATTGTTATTTATATGCCGAGCAGCTTGTAAACTTCCGCTTCCATACGGTCTTTTTCGCAAACGCCGGTAAAGCGGGGCGCCTTGCCCGCAAGGCCCTTCAGGGGCGCGGGGGCGGGCACGCCGGTCTTCTCCTCCAGCTCGCGCACCATATCGAATTCGGTTTCGGCCTCGATCTGCCCGTCGGCGACCGCGCTGAGCACGGCCTTCGAGAATTTGTAGGGCGAGGCGGTGGAAACGATCACCGTGGGCGTTTTGTCTCCCGTGGCCGCCCGATAGCTGTTGTATACGCGGATCGCCACGCCCGTGTGGGTATCGCTCAAATAGCCGTGGGTTTTGTAGGTATCGGCAATGGCGGCCTTCGTTTCGTCGTCGTTGCAGCAGCCCGCGGCGAAGGTGGATTTGATCTCCCGCAGCAGCGCGTCCGGCACGGTATATTCGCCGGTCTCCTTCAGCGCGGCAAACAGGCGCTTCGTCTCTTCGCTGTCGTTATGCAGCAGGTGGAAGATGAGCCGCTCTAGATTGCTTGAGATCAGAATATCCATCGAGGGCGATACGGTGGTGTGGAAGGGGCGGCGGCGGTTGTAGCGGCCCGTGGTGAGAAACTCGGTGAGCACGTCGTTCTCGTTGGAGGCGCAAATGAGCTTATTCACGGGCAGGCCCATCTTCATGGCGTACCACCCTGCAAGAATGTTGCCGAAGTTGCCGGTGGGCACGGTGAAATTCACCCTGTCGCCGTTTTTGATCTCCCCTTGGGCGATCAGGTCCGCGTAGGCGGAAAAATAATATACGATCTGCGGCACCAGCCGGCCCCAGTTGATGGAGTTGGCCGAAGAGAAGCACATGCCGTTTGCCGCCAGCTTCGAGCGCACCGCCGGGTCGGTGAAAATGGCCTTCACGCCGGTCTGCGCGTCGTCAAAGTTGCCCTCGATGCCGCAAACGCCCACGTTTTCACCCTCCTGCGTCATCATTTGCAGCTTCTGCATGGGGCTCACGCCGTGCTCCGGGAAGAATACGAGAATGCGGGTGCCCTTCACGTCCTTGAAGCCCTCCAGCGCGGCCTTGCCGGTATCGCCCGAGGTGGCCACGAGGATCACGCTCTCCTTGCCGTCCAGCACGCGGCCTGCGGCGCCGGTGAGCAGGTGGGGCAAAAGCTGCAGGGCCATATCCTTGAAGGCGCAGGTGGGGCCGTGCCACAGCTCCAGCATGCTCACGTTATCTCTCAGCTTTACCACGGGTGCGGGCGTGTCGCCGGTGAACTGCGCGCCGTAGGCGGCGGCGGTATACTCCCGCAGCTCGTCCGCCGTGTAGTCGGTGAGAAACAGCGGCAGTATCTTTCTTGCGCGGGCGGCGTAATCCAGCGGCACAAGGCTTTCGATGAAGGCGGCGTCCGTCTGCGGGATCGCCTCGGGCACGAACAGCCCGCCCTCGGCGGAAATGCCGTTGGCAATGGCAAAGGACGCGCTCACGGCGCATTGGTTGTCTCTGGTGGAAATATAGTTCATGGCGATATCCTCCGGCGTCGGCAATATTTAATTCATTTTATCAAACAATAATTAAAATGTAAAGATTTTTTTTAATGAGTATGGGCGGAAAAAGATTCGTTACAAATCTGCAAGAATTCTTCCCTTTTTCGTGATCCCTGTGCTATTATTAAAATGAAAACATATAAGGAGCCCGTAACATGAAACAAACCGCAAAAAGAATTCTTTCCCTTCTGCTGTGCCTTGCGCTGGCGCTGGGCGCCGTGGCCGTACCCGCGCTGGCCGCGTCAACCCTTCTCGGCGACGTGGACGGCGATAAAACCGTAACCACCAAGGACGCCCGCCTCGCGCTGCGCGCCGCCATCGGGCTGGATACGCCTTCGGCGGAGGCAAAGGCCGCCGCCGACGTCACCGGCGACTTAAAGGTGCAAACGGACGACGCGCGCATCATTCTGCGCGCGTCCATCGGGCTCATGCGGCTTACCAAAGACGGCAAGCTGTATGAGGATATTCCGAAACCGGGCGACGTGCTGGCCGAATTTATTATGAAGTGCGGCGACCCGTACGACTGGGTCCACACGCTGGATTACGTAAACGAGAACGGCGATACCATCACCTACAGATACGATGAAACAACGGAACACTTCGAAATTGATATCCATGAATACTACGAAGATTTTGAGGCGTGGTATCGCGTGGAGTTTTTTAAGTCCTGTTCTGATTACTATATTTTTGTTTACGTATTCGACGAGTCGATTACCTATACGCGCGCAGATTATAAAATGGATCCCGCAAATCTGAACTGGAATACGGGCTGGGAATGCCTCACGGAAGTGGATTACCACGGGGATTCCTCCACAAAGGGGGATCTGATGAAAGCCGTGAGCGGCACTATGTGCCTCGTCTTCAGTCTGCTGCTGGAGGAAGCGCCGGCTGCAGGGTATGAGATCACGCACAACGATATGCATCTGTATCGCCTGATGGAGCCGTATCAGGGGTAAGCGTTTTGCTTCGGCCGGTTTCCGCGTTTGCGCAGGCGGCGAAATAAAGCGGAGGGCGCAAAGGAGAACCGGATTTTTCCGGTTACAGATTTGAAAGAATTCTTTTCTTTTCCCTTATAAATGTGCTATCATACGATTGATCGAAACCGGAGGAACCAAAATGAAACAAACCGCAAAAAGAATTCTTTCCCTTCTGCTGTGCCTTGCGCTGGCGCTGGGCGCCGTGGCCGTACCCGCGCTGGCCGCGTCAACCCTTCTCGGCGACGTGGACGGCGATAAAACCGTAACCACCAAGGACGCCCGCCTCGCGCTGCGCGCCGCCATCGGGCTGGATACGCCTTCGGCGGAGGCAAAGGCCGCCGCCGACGTCACCGGCGACTTAAAGGTGCAAACGGACGACGCGCGTATCATTCTGCGCGCGGCCATCGGGCTCATGCGGCTTACCAAAGACGGCAAGCGGTATGAGGATATCCCCTCCCACGGCGATCTGCTGGCGGCGTATATTACGAAGAACGGCGACCGTACTCAAGACGGCAATACCGTATTCCTCCGTTACAATCACGGCGACGCCGGTTTCTCGGTGATCTCTTATACCGCAAAGGAAGCCCTTCCCTTCAGGGTCAACTGCTATGCGGTTCACGAAGGCTTCGAGCGGGAATGCGACCTGCGGTTCAACAAGAGCTTTTCCACCTACGAGGCGCAGGCTTCCGTGTTCCGCAATGCGCAGCTTTGCGCGGAAGGCGAGTATACCCTGGTCGATTCACGCAACCTGAATCCGAACACGGGCGCGTCCTGCTTCAAAGAGACCGCCTTTAAGGGCGACGCCCCCGAGATCCGCAAGGAGCTGCCCGCCGCCATGGCCATCCTGTTCAGCACGGCGCTTTCGCAGCTCATAAGCGGCATGAAGGAGAGCGGCGTTGCGGTGACCAAGGAGGATATGAACCTGAACCGGGTCACCGAAAGCTACCGGGGGGAATAGTGGTCAGTCGTCAGTCGTCAGTAGTCAGTGGCCAGTGGTCAGTGATCAGTAGTCAGTGGTCAGTAGTCAGAATAGAGAAGCAGCGTCTGAAGGCGCTGCTTTTTAAATTAAGAATTAGGAATGAGGAATGATGGATGGACTTCGTCCATACCTGATTATGCGGCTGAAAGCCGCCGCCATTTCTCATTTCTCATTCCTCTTTTGCCGAACCGCTATGGGCTATTTGCCGGCGCCCCAATATGCAATTTGCACAATTTTTTATTAAAAAAATATATTTGACGATTCCGTATTTTTCATTTATAATAAAACGTGCAATCCAAATACATGAAAAGAGGAACGTCTCATGGGTAAACCCACCGTGCACCGCAGCGTTGCTACTTACACGAAAAAGGAGCTCGCGGGCTATCTTACCGGCCTTGCGGGGCAGAACATCATTTACAACATCATCGCCACCGGCCTTGCGTTCTATTTCCAGAGCGTCATTTTCCTTCCGGCCATGGCCTGCTCGCTGATCTTCGCGCTGGCGCGCGTTTGGGACGCGGTAAACGACCCCATGATGGGCACCATCGTTGATAAGACCCGCACCAAATGGGGCAAATGCAAGCCCTATCTGCTGTTCGTGCCCGCCGTGGTGCTCATCACCACCATCCTTCCCTTTATCAACACCATGTACGCCGAGCCCAACAGCTTCCACGAGGTGGCGCTGCAGGATACCGCCGCTTACGTGGATTTCGCCGAGAGCGACCTTGTGAAAGAGATCGAATACGACGGCGTAAAATACCTGTTCGTGCCCGCCGGCGGCACCTGGGAGCTTGCCAAGGATGAAAACGGCAAAACCCTGCTGGATGCGGACGGCAACATCGTAAAAACCAAGGTCATGATCTACAACGCCGATACCAAGGCCCCGCTCACGGACGCCGCTTTGGCCGAAACCGTGCTGCAGGAGTTCCGGAACGAGGTCGGCTTTGAGAAGAAGACCGGCGGCAAGGCCGTGATGATCATCGCGTGGGCCGCCTTCTCCTACGTCCTTTGGGGCATGACCTACACCATCGGCGATATCCCGCTGTGGGGCGTTACCAGCCTGATGACCGAAGACCAGAACGACCGCGCCAAGG
>CAMVBR010000213.1 GCA_947165755.1 uncultured Clostridia bacterium | reverse complement strand
ACCGCTTTGTTCCGTTTCTTGTGAGAGAATAAGGATTCCCGGAAGGGTGGGGGAGAGAATGCAGGAATTGATGAGCCGCATGCGTGCGGCAATGGAAAAATACGATATGATCGCCCCGGGCGATACCGTGGCTGTGGGCGTATCCGGCGGCAAAGACAGCCTCGCCCTGCTTTACGCCCTCGCCGAAATGCGCCGCTTTTACCCCGCGCAGTATACCCTGAAAGCTATAAGCGTCGATCCCTCTTTTTTCGGGCAGCCCACCGATTACAGCGAAATTAAAGCGCTGTGCGATACCCTCGGGGTGGAATATGCGATCCGCCGCACCGAGCTTTACCATATCATTTTTGAAACGCGCAAGGAATCGAACCCCTGCTCGCTGTGCGCCCGTATGCGCCGGGGCATGCTGCACGATATGTGCAAGGAGCTCGGCGCGAACAAGCTGGCGCTGGGCCACCACATGGACGACGCTGCCGAAACCTTTCTGATGAATCTGTTTTCGGGCGGCGTCATCGGCAGCTTCAAGCCCGTTACCTACCTTTCGCGCAAGGATCTCACCATGATCCGCCCCATGATCTTCGCCTCCGAAAAAGAGGTGCGCCGTGCCGCCGAAAAAACGGGCCTCCCCGTAATAAAAAGCCCCTGCCCCATGGATAAAACCAGTGAGCGGGAGCATATAAAAGAACTGATGGCGGCGCTCTCCAAAACCTACCCGGCGCTGAGCGAAAAGATCATCGGCGCCATGGGGAAGGAAGGGCTCTCGGGATGGTAAAACGAAGTTAATCCGAGAATGCCCCGTAATAGGCGTTGCCTTCTGTTTTGAGCGCGTCGGGATCGAGATTGTTCACCGCAAAGGTGATATTGGGCGCGTCCTCCTCGGCGGAGGAGAAAAAGGCGTTGTCGCTGATGTTCACGTTCTTCACCTGCGGCATAAAATAGATATAGCCGCGGCTGAAGTCGCCGATGCCGGAAACGCCGTCGAATACGTTATAGATGATATCGATGTTTTCGTGGGCATGGTCCCCGTGGTGGCCGATGGCCGTGGAGCCGGCGCACTTGAAAATGCACGAGGCGATGCTCACGTTGCGGCAGGGGGTGCGGTCCAGCTTGAAATCGATCAGCGCGCCGCGCCAGTCGTATACCGGGCCGTAGCAGTTTTCGTCCGCCGCGTCGAGCTGCACCAGCTCGCTCGTGAGGTTTTCCCTCACCGCGGTATAGGAACGGCCGTCGAATACGCAGTCGCGTACCGAGGCGTCGGCAGTGGAATTGAGCTCGATATAGTGCCAGTTTGCGCCGTGTACGAAGCTGCAGTTCTTGATTACGATATTGTTGCAGTGCACCGTGTTGATCACGGTCAGGTTTTCCGTCAGGTTCTCGTTGCCGTCGAATACGCCGCCCGAGATCACCACGTCGTGGGTGCCCTCATAGCCGCCCACGTTCGGTTCGGAGTAAGCGGCCAGCATATAGCGGGTGATGTTTTCGCTTTTGTCGGACCTTCTGAGCACCGCGCGGTCCGAAAATTTCAGCCACTGGTTGGAATAGAAGATGAGCGCCGCCGAGATCAGGTAGACCCCGTCGGGAAAGTAGACCGTGCCGCCGGATTTCATTTTATCCAGCGCGTCCTGCAGCGCCTTGGTATCGTCGTGAATGCCGTCGCCGTATACGTGGCGCGCGGCGCGAACGTCCAGATATTTCATGTCGAATGCTCCTTTGAATACGTCAAAAATACCGAAAGATGAGGTTTTTTATTATGAAAAAAATGATTTTGTTTGTAAGCGTGCTCTGCGCGCTGTCGCTTTTGGCCGGCCTTGCCGCGTGCAAGGGCCCCGTTTCTCCCGAAACCACCGCGCCCGAAGAGAGCACCGCCGCCATCGATAACGGCACTACGGCCGCGCCCGCCGAAAGTCAGACCGAAACGGATACCGCGCCCTCGGAAACCGAAACGGAAAGCCTTCCCGAGGAAGCCGACGAAACCACCACCGATGCCGCGCCCGTTGCGAACGAGGCGGAATTCCGCCCCGGCGTGTGGTGGGCCATCGACGCGGGCGTCGACGGCTATTATGAGATCTGTGCGGACGGCACCGGCGCCTTTGTCGATCAGGCAAACGGCCTCGGCGTGGGGCTGACCTACGAGGTGTTCGGCGATCGGGTGACCTTCCGCAGGGCAGGCGCGGACGCTGCCGAAACCGCTGTTGTTTCCGCCGCTTCCGATACCGAAATCGACCTTACGTGGGACGACGGCCGCACCGAGCACTGGAACTATATGAGCGAGGGCACGCTGGGCGGCTTTACGTTCTATACCAACGAGCAGCTCGGGCAGATGGCGCAGGCGTACTACAAGGCCGAAACCGGCTATGCCCCGGGCTCCATCGGTGTGAACGCCGATCCCGAGAACCCCCGCAACGTCAACATCCAGCTCTACGATAGCCTCGGCGACCACAACTCCACCGCCGCCTGGTACTCCGTGGACCGCTTCACCGCAAAGGGCAACGATCTGAACGGAAACGCCGTCGATTTGGTTGAATAACGGTATAAAAAATGAAAGTCGGCGACTTTGCCGCGATATTATCTGGTAAGGACGGAGTCCTTCCGACTTTCATCTTTCATCTTTCCTATTTCATCTTTTGCAACAGGATTCTGACGCCGTCAGAATCCTGTTGTGTGCGCTTTGGGCGGGTTGGGGCAATCCATGCAGTTATCGATGCGGTAGGTGGGGGCGGCCCAGCGCACCGCGTTCACGATCACCTTCTGCACGTTCGCGTCCTTGTAGGTGGGGTAGGTCTCGTGCCCGGGCTGGAAGTAAAATACCTTGCCGTTGCCGCGCACCCAGGTGCAGCCGGAGCGGAAGGCCTCGCCGCCGGTGAACCAGCCCACGAACACGGTCTCGTCCGGCGCGGGGATGCCGAAGGGCTCGCCGTAGGTCTCTTCGCCGGGCAGCTCGAAGTAAGCCGGCAGCCCCTGCGCGATGGGATGGCCGGGGGCGGATACCCACAGCCGCTCCAGATCGTCGCTCTCGCGCCAGATCAGCGAGCAAGAGGTGCCCATGAGCCGCATAAAGGGCTTCGATTTGTGCCCTGAATGCAGGAATATTGCGCCCATGCCGTTGAGCACCTCCTCCTGCACCATGGCGGCAATGTGCTCTGGCACGTCGCCGTGGGCCATGTGGCCCCACCAGACGATCACGTCCGTGTTGCGCAGGATCTCGCGCGTGATGCCGGTTTCAATGTTTTCGAGCGTGACCGTGGTCACCGAAATATCCTCTTCTTTGTTCAGAAACGCCGCAATGGCGCTGTGGATCCCGTCCGGATAAATGCTGCTCGCGCGGCAGGACGGGTCTTTTTCATGCCTGAATTCGTTGTAAACAAGTACGCGGATCATAATAGACCTCCTATTTTTATTGCAGTTTAATCGACTCTTTTCAGCTTCTCCAGCTCCAGCACGTTCTGCGTCACGCGGCCCATATCCTGTTTTTTCGGGGCGAAGCCGTATTTTTGCAGGGTGCGCTCCATGGCGTTGGCCAGCGTCAGATCGTCGCCCTTCTGGGTGATCTGCACGATCAGGCTGTCGCGGTGGGCGTAAACCACCACGCCCCGCTCCACGGCCAGCATGCCGGGGGTCACGCCGCTGAGCAGCACGCGCGAAATGGGGTTGTTGGCCACGCGCCCCGGGTAGGTGAGGAACGCGGTGGCGTCGGTGGAAAGGTGGGCGGCGTTGTTTTCTGTGATGAGCTTATTCACCGCGATGATATCGCCCATGGCGTCGATCTCGTCGCACTGCGATAGAATCAGCCGGTAGTGGGCCTGCGCGTTTTCTTTGGTGATCTGCCGCTGCATATCGGCGCGCAGCCGCTCGCACAGCGCCTTTTGCGAAAGGGCAAGATCCGCCTTCGTCATGGGCAGCGGGCAGTTGAAGGCCATGTTGCCCAGCGAAAAGGTGCCGAACTGCCGCCGCGGGTCCGCCGTGATGCTCACGCTCACAACCTTGTTTCCCACGTCGTAGGCGGTCATGATGGCCTCGCCCGTGATGGCGGCCAGCAGCGGCGCGAAGGAGGTGCAAAGTTCCTTGGTGCGCTTTAAAAACGCGTCGTTCGAGATCTCAAGGTTGATGAGCCTGCACGAAAGGTCCTCCGGGTCATAATCCTCGGGCGGCAGGGCGAAGAGCTCCGCCGGGTCCAGCATGGTAATGGGCTTGTCGTTGGAGGCAAAGGCCGTCAGCGGGTCGTAGCGCTCCGTTTCCCCCATCTCGTAAAAGGGCGCGGGCGAAATGCGTATGCCGTGCTTCGTAAACATTTTCGTGCCCGCAAGGCGCACGGGCGGAAACACGCTGCAAACGTAGTTCCACAGCGTGGAGATCATGTAGGCGATCATGCCGCGGGCGTCGGTGAGCCCGTGGAACAGCGAAAAGGTGACGTGCCGCTCGCCGTATAAAAACACGAAGGGGTAGCCGTTGGTGCCCGTTTCGCCCTCGGTGCCGAACCGGAGCGAAGCGCCGTTATCGGGGTACAGGCGCACGGGGCGCTTGTTTTCTTCATACAGCACGCGCCCGTCTTTGATCACGGGGCGCACCTGAAATTCGGGATAGCAGGCGAGGGCGTTGTCCGCCGCCTTCTGAAACTTTTTGAGGTCGATTTTTTTCTTCAGATCGAACCGCACGCGGATGTCGAACGTGGCGTTTTTGCCCGCAAACGCGCCGTAGAAAATGGAATCGTACCGCGCCCCCCTGCGCAGGCCGTTTCCAAACTGATAACTGTCCATCGGATTCACCGCTTCTTTCCCCGGAACCGGAAGATTTGCCTGCCGCGCCGAAACGCGTCAGGGCTTTAAGATATTTAATTATATCATGCCTTTCCGGGATTTGCAACAGTTGGAATTGCAGTTTGTGGGGCTCGACGCCCCACAAACTGCAGCTGCAAGCTGAGGAGCTAC
>CAMVBR010000212.1 GCA_947165755.1 uncultured Clostridia bacterium | reverse complement strand
ACGCCGATCCGCTCCAACGCCGACCTGCTGCAAACGCTGCGCGCGGGCAATTACACGCCGCTCCGGAACGGCGCCGCCGATCCCCGCGCCGATTAACGTTTTCGTTGCTTGCTTTTTGCCTGTGTATGAATAGCGCCTTTTTTGTTTTGCGTCTAAAAAACTTGAAAAAATAAGGGGCCGCCGCCATACGAAATGAATCAAAAATGCCGTAAAGCAAATCGGTTTGCGGCTGCCGTTCGTAAAAAATGAAAACGCGCCGTATAATCCGCCGTTATTTGCGCAGGCTATGGTTGCGCTCCGGTCCGCGCGAAGGCGGAATTGAAAAATTTACCGGTAATATGCCGGCCGGTCGGACGCACAATAGTATTGCAAACGCAAACAGACCAATTTGCAAAAGGAGTGAAAACGATTATGGCAAACAAGAGTCTTGTGCCCGGCGCGAAGGAAGCGCTCAACAGATTCAAGATGGAAGCCGCCAACGAGGTGGGCGTGAATCTGAAGCAGGGCTACAACGGTGATCTTACCTCCAAGCAGGCCGGTTCCGTAGGCGGTCAGATGGTGAAAAAGATGATCAAGGCATACGAAGACGGTATGAAATAAGGTTTTTCCCTTGAAAAACGGGGGCTGCTGTTCGCTGATCGCGAGGGGCGGCCTCTTGTTTTTTTTGCGTAAGACAGCCTCCTTTTTATTTTGTGCGGAATCCACAATATTTATCAAATCTTTTTATGCGGGTTTATGGCTCGACACTTGTTTGAAAATATGCTAAAATAATCAGGATTGTATGAAAAGGGGGTGCTTTTTTTGAAAGCACAAGACAGCGTAAAAAACTTTTATCCCACCCTGCGTATGTATACCAACTTCGCGGTGCGCACCATCCGTAAGGTATGCGCCGAAGTGGGCCCGAGGGAAGCGGGCTCCGAAGCGGAACTGAAAGCGCAGAACTTTATGGCGGCGCAGGTTGGGGATGCGGCCGACGAAGTGAAGCAGGAAGAATTCCGTTTATCTCCCCGCGCGTTCCTCGGGTGGCCCCGCATTGCGGGCATTCTGCTCATGGTTGCGCTTGCCTGCGGTATCGCCAATATTCTGGTGAATCGCTTTACCGATAGCAGCCTCAACTGGGCGGCTTACGTCTGCATCGTGATCCCCGTGTTCATGCTTGCCATGATCGTAACCGAGTTTTTATTCTATTCCAAGTTCCTCGATCCGTTTTTCCCCAAGGCGACCTCTCACAATACCTACTGCATCCGCAAGGCCGCCGGCGAAACCAAGCGGCGCATCATCATCGGCGGGCATTCCGATTCCTCCATCGAGTGGCGTCCCACCCACATGGGCGGCAATAAATTCCTGTATTTCACCATCGTTTACCCCGTGATTGGCTGGATCTATACCTTTGTGATCGGCATCGTGATGCTGGCGCTGGGCAAGCTGATGCCCGTGCTGTTCTACGTCGACTGCGCCTTTCTGCCCGGCTACGTCTTTTTGCTGTTCTTCATGAACTATAAGGTATGCGTAGACGGCGCAAACGATAACCTCACCGGCTGCATGACCGCCGGCGCCATCCTCAAATTCATGGGCGATAACGACCTGCGTTTTGAAAATACCGAGGTGGTCGCCATGTTCTCCGGCGCCGAGGAATCCGGCCTGCGCGGCGCGAAGGCCGCCGCCAAGCTGCACCCCGAATTCAAGGATCCGGGCGTTGAAACCGTGTTCGTGGCCTTCGATACCATTAAAGATTACGACGATATGGCTATTTATATGCGCGATATGACCGGCGTTGTGGGCCACGATAAGCGCGCCGCCGAGCTGGTGCACAAGGCCGGCGAGGAAGCGGGGCTCGATATCGAAAAGGTCACCATGTTCGCCGGCGCCTCCGACGCCGCCGCCATGAGCCAGGCGGGCATTCCCGCCGTGCTGTTCGCCGCCATGAACCCCGGCCCGCCCAAGTATTACCACACGCGCGACGACAAGGCCGATATCATGGAGCCCAGAACCATTGAAAAATGCCTTGAAATGGCGGTCAAAATGGTATATCTGTTTGACGAGCAGGGCCTGAAGGCCCAATATGAATAAACGGAAGTGCTGTTATGAAAACGAAGCTGAGAGCTCTTCTCATCGCGCTTACGTGCGTGGCGCTCACCGTCGGTTTTTCCGGCTGCGGCATGCTGAAAACCATCCGCGAAAACGCGCGTATCGCAAGTGAACGCACCATTCTCGAAACGCCCGCCGAGGATGCGCTCGTGGGGCTGTTCAACGACGCCCTTGCCGCCTCCATGGCCGCCGGGGTGGAGGTGGATGAAAGCGTTTCCTCCCATATCGGCCGCCCGCGCCTTGAAAGCGAAACCGAAAGCGCCGCCGCCGATATCCTCGGCAAATGCGCCGACGCGCTGAAAAACCTGATCACGGAGGCGGACCCCGGCAGCGGCGAACGTGAAATCGAAAGCGGCGATCTGAGCGATACGCTGCTTCGCCCCGTAGACGCCGCCGACGTGAAGGCCGCTTCTGCACGGCGCAATCTGGTGAACGTGGCCGTTACCGATGAAAACGGAAAAGAGATTTCCGACGAAGAGGGGAATCTGGTGACCGAGCAGAAGATCAGCGATAACTTCGCCGAGGTCACGCTCTCGTTCCACGAAACCGAAACCAAAACCGAAACGGACGACGACGGCAGCGAAAAAGAGACCGTTACCGTGCTGCCCGTTGACGCTGCTTTGGCGCAGAAGTATTTCGGCGCGGCCCCCGACCGGGCCGGCATCCTCAGGGAGTTTGAAAAGCTCTCCGCCTATCTGCAGGTGGAGGATTACGAGATCGAATACAAGGCCTGTGAGCTCACCGCGCTCATCGATCTGGACGCCGTAGAAGCCCACACGGTACGCTGCGTAAAGAATTTCACCGTCACAGCGGAGGTGACCGGCGTGGGCGCGTTCGCCGATATGGGCAGGCTCACCGTAGCGTTCGACGGCAGCGCCGAAACCGACTATACCTTTGAATTTATATCGGAGGATTGACCCCATGCGCAAACTCACTGCCGTAATTGCCGCGCTGCTTGCAGTTTCGTTTCTGCTTGCGGGCTGCGGCAAAGAGAAACCCAATATCAACGACGCGCCCGGCGTGGACCTGCCCGAAGGCTACGACGAACCCGGCACGCAGGAGTTCGCCTCGCTATCCGACGCGCTGAACACGCTTGCCGACCCGGACGCCAATATGTTCGTGCGAAAAACCACTACCGCCGAAGCGTTTGTGAACACCCTGCAAAACGGGAACGGCGGCGCTTTGCGCCTGTCCACGTCCGAATCCGGCGACGCCGTGATCCCGGCGGGGGACTACTCCAAAACCGCCGTGGTGTTCAACGCGCCGAATATGGGCGTTTCTTCCGACGCCGCCTTGGGCGACGTGCTCGTGGAGGCCGTCGGCGAAGCGGGGGTCACGCTTCGCGCGGGCGTCAAAAGCCTGACCGTGACCGGTGAAAACGTGGCGGTAACGCTGGAGGGCGGCGCGGAGCATATCTACGTGCAGGGCAAAAACTGCACCCTGCGGCTTGAAAACGGCAGCTTCGGCAGCATCCTCAGCGTGAACCAGACCGTGACCATTGAAAACAATACGGAGGCGGACGTGACCGTTTACATGGCCAACGGCGCCGCGCAGACGCTGGCAGCGGGCAAAACGCTGTCGTTTGAATGAGCGTTTTTGAATAAAAAAACCAACGGACGCGCCTCATATGAGACGCGCCTGTTTTTTGCGGTTTGCCGGACGTCGAGTCCGGCAAACCGCAGCTCATTTGCATTCGCGGGAGTGTGTTCGCTTCGCTCACGGGAGATTGCTCGCTTGCGCTCGCGGGAGGTTGCTCACATACGTTCGCGGGAGGTTTGCTCGCTTGCGCTCGCGGGAGTTTCCCCCGGAATTGTAATATTCCCGTGCCGAAAGGCACATCTTCCCGCGCCGTCAGGCGCATCCTCCCGCACCGAAGGTGCACCCTCCCGCACCGAAGGTGCACCCTCCCGTGAGCGCAGCGAACATCCCTATATTCACAGCCCAAAGCTCACGCTCAGCGCCTTATCCACCCGCAGCATATCGCCGTCGGGCAACTGGCCCATGTGTTCGCGCAGGCGGGTCTTATCCAGCGTGCGCACCTGCTCCAGCAAAATGATCGAATCCTGCATCAAACCGCTGCCTTCGGCGCGCACCTTGATATGCGTGGGCAAATCTGCCTTATCCTTGCGGCTGGTGATGGCCGCCGCGATCACGGTGGGGGAGTAGCGGTTGCCCATGTCGTTCTGCACGATAAGTACCGGCCGCATGCCGCCCTGCTCGCTGCCCACCACGGGGCTTAAGTCCGCGTAATAAATATCTCCGCGTTTTACCGTCATTTTTTTCATTCCTCCTGTTTCGTTCTGCCTATATTGTTTGCAGATCGCGGCACGGATAAACAGGGAATTGTCAAAAAAATCATATCTGTTATTTTTTTCGAAAGCGCTTTACAAAACGGCGGCGTTCGGGTATAATGAAAACGGTTGAAACACAATCAATATTACCGAAAAAGGAGTACTTACTATGAAAAAATGGAAATGCCTTGTTTGCGGTCAGATCGTTGAAAGCGAAACCTGCCCCACCGAATGCCCCCTTTGCCACGCTCCCGGCGAGAAGTTCGTTGAGCTTAAAGAAGACGAGGGCCTGACCTGGGCTGCCGAGCACGTGCTTGGCGTTGCGAGCGGCGCGCCCGCCGAGATCATCGAGGGGCTGCGCTCCAATTTCCAGGGCGAGTGCAGCGAAGTGGGTATGTATCTTGCCATGGCGAGAGTGGCTTACCGCGAGGGCTACGCAGAGATCGGCGCTTATTGGGAGAAGGCCGCCTTTGAAGAGGCCGAGCATGCCGCAAAGTTTGCCGAGCTGCTGGGCGAAGTGCTTACCGACAGCACCAAAAAGAACCT
>CAMVBR010000211.1 GCA_947165755.1 uncultured Clostridia bacterium | reverse complement strand
CCGTCCTTTTGTAATTACCGCGGCATGAAATGCCGCCCTACCCTTGTGGCCGCAAACACCCCGATAAATTCCAATTCTCTGTTTTGATTGCATATTCCATCCGAGTATGCTACAATATAAAAAACGGTTCGAAAACGGCAACGGTATCGGCGGAAAGCCGCGTAATAAAGGAGAACGATCCATGAAAAAAATCATACTGCTTCTGGCGGCGGCGCTGCTGGCGTTCACCGGCTGCGCCGCGCGGGAAACTGCGGAGGAAACGGGAATGAAAACCACATATAAGCAAATCACACAGGAAGAAGCCAAAGAGATCATGGCTTCGTCAAACGGCTATCTGATCGTGGACGTGCGCCGCCCCGATGAATTCGCGGCGGGCCATATCCCGGGCGCGGTCAACGTGCCCAACGAAACCATCGGCGATACCGCCCCCGCGCTGCTGCCCGATAAAGCGCAGGTGCTGCTCGTCTACTGCCGTTCCGGCCGCCGCAGCAAGGAGGCCGCCGCAAAGCTGGCAGAATTGGGCTATACGCAGGTGTACGAATTCGGCGGCATCATCGATTGGACGGGCGAGACCGTAACCGAGGAACAGGCGGCGGAAGCCGCTTCGTCCGAAACCGCCGCGCTCACCGTGTTCGCCGAGATCGGCGACGTCCGCTTCCCCGTAACCCTCTCCGAAAACGCCTCGGCCGCCGCGCTGCTCGAAAAGCTGAGCGCAGGCCCGCTGGAGCTCACACTGCGCGATTACGGCGGCTTTGAGAAGGTGGGGACGCTGCCCTGGACGCTGCCCCGCAGCGATACGTCGCTCGTTACCGCGCCCGGCGATCTCGTGCTGTATCAGGGCAATCAGATCACGATCTATTACGGCGAAAACCATTGGGACCTGACCCTGCTCGGGCGGCTGCAGATCCCCTCCGCGCAGGCGCTCACCGACGCCCTCGGCGACGGCGACGTAACCGTAAGATTCGATGCGGAATAAAAATAACAAATCAGGAGGATATACTTTTGAAAATCGCAGTTACTTATGAAAACGGAAACGTATTCCAGCACTTCGGCCACACCGAGCAGTTCAAGGTGTACACGGTCGAAAACGGCAGCGTGGTCTCATCCGAGATCATCGGGGCAAACGGCGTCGGTCACGGCGCGCTTGCGACACTGCTTTCCGGGCGGCAGATCGACGTGCTGATCTGCGGCGGCATCGGCGGCGGCGCGCAGGCGGCGCTGGCCGAACAGGGCATAGAGCTTTGCGCTGGCGCGCAGGGCAGCGCCGATCAGGCGGTGGCCGACTATCTCAGCGGCGCGCTGGTAAATTCCGGCGCCAACTGCAGCCATCACGGCGAAGGCCACACCTGCGGCGATCACGGCGAGGGCCACACCTGCGGCGATCATAGCGAGGGCGGCTGCGGCGGCTGCCACAAGGGGCCGCAGGGCAAAAACGTGGGCAAGACCTGCCGCACCCATTATCGCGGCACCTTCAACGACGGCGTCCAGTTCGATTCCTCTTACGACCGCGGCGAGCCGTTGGAGTTCGTATGCGGCGCCGGGCAGATGATCGCGGGCTTTGATGCCGCCGTGGCCGATATGGACGTGGGCGAGATCCGTCAGGTGCACCTTACCCCCGCCGAAGCCTACGGCGAGGCCGACCCCAACGCGATCTTTACGTTACCCGTGGCCCAGCTCCCCGGGGCCGAGGGCCTTTCCGCCGGGCAGCGCGTCTATTTGCAGGACGGCAGCGGCCGCCCCATCCCCGTGACCGTTACCGCCATGGACGGCGTGAACATCACCTTTGACGCCAACCACGAAATGGCCGGCAAGGAGCTGAACTTCACCATCGAGCTGGTGGAAGTGAAAGAATAATGAGGAATGAGGAATGAGAAATGAGGAATGGCTGCGGCTGTTTCTCATTGTACGAGAACAAGAAAGCCCCGGGAGCGATTCCGGGGTTGTTTATTTCAATCATGAATTGCGCCTGTCGGCGCATGAATTGACCTTCGGTCATGAATTGCACTGTGTGCATGAATTGCCCTGCGGGGCATGAGGCGCAATTCAATTCATGGAGCGCAGCGAGAAATCATGGCGCAGCCAATTCATGATGGCGCAGCCATCGATTCATTTCGCATCTGATAAATGCGTTTGCGCATGGGCTGTTCTCCATTCAGAAAGATAAAGAGGAAAAATCAGAACCGTTCGTCGGCTTTCAGCGCGGGCTGGCGGGCAAAGCCCTTTTGCAGCGTTACCCTTTCGCCTTTGTCGGCCGAATCGTGGAACGCGCACATGATATCCAGCACGTGGAAGGTTTGCGCGCAGTTCGCCCGGGGCGTTCTGCCCGTAATAATGGCGTCGCACAGGTCCGCCACGCCCAGCCCGCGGCTGTTTTCGCAGTAGCCGTGCTCTATGGGCACTTCTTCGTAGGCTCTGCCGTCGGCGCGCAGCAGCTTTACCGGGCCGCCGAAGCCGTTGGGGTCGGGCACCAGCAGGCTGCCCTTGGAGCCGAATACCTCTACGCAGGCCTGGTGGTCGTCGTATACGTCAAAGCTGGTGGTGAGGGTGCCGATGGCGCCGTTTTCAAACCGCATCAGCCCGGCGATGTGGGTGGGCACCTCCACGTCCACCACCGTGCCGTATTTCGGCTGCGAGGTGATCGTGCGCTGCGGGAAGGTGATGCGGGTGTAGGCCATCACGCTCTCCACCGCCCCCACGAGGTTCACAAGGCAGGTGAGGTAATAGGGGCCCATATCGAACATGGGGCCGCCGCCCACCTGATAGTAAAAGGCGGGGTCGGGGTGCCACGATTCGTGCCCGCGGCAGCGCATGGAGGCGTTCACCGCCACCACGTCGCCGATCACGCCGTCGTCGATCAGCCTGCGGCAGGTCTGAATGCCGCCGCCCAGAAACGTATCGGGCGCGCCGCCCAGCAGCAGCCCCTTTTCGGCGGCAAGGCGCACCTGCGCTTCGCCGTCCTCCCGGTTGGTGGCCAAAGGCTTTTCGCAGTAGGCGTGCTTCCCGGCGGCAAGCGCCATCGTGTTCACGGGGCAGTGCTGGTCGGGGGTGGTGATGTTCACGATCAGCTCTATCTCACCGTCGGCCATGATCTCCTCGTCGGTGAAATAGGCCTTGGGGATATTGTATTTTTTCTGCGCGGCCAGCGCCTTTTCGGGGATCAGGTCGCACACGGCGACCACGTTCACCCGGTCGGCGAAAACGCCGGTAAGATTGGTAAGGTAAATGCCGCTGATATTGCCGCAGCCCACGATGCCAACGTTGATCCTTCGCATGATCCTTGCCCCTTTCTCAGTACATTTTCGCGGTGTTCGCGTATTGCTCGGGGTCGGGCCGGGTCTCGCGGAAGATCCGCTTGCCCTCGGCGGCCCACAGCATGCCCCGGCGCATCATTTCCAGCGCCTCGGGGATATCGAACACGTCGTTATGGTGGCCCAAAGAATTATAGTATACGCGGCCGTGGCCCCAGCGCCTCGTCCACGCCACGGGCACGTCCACCGCGCCGTTGGCGGCGTGGTAGTAGTTCACCACCGGGTAGCGGGTGGTGGCCAGCACCTCGTTGGCGGGATCCACGTGCACGTAATACTGCTCGGAGCACACGTCGAAATCGGCAATGCCCTCGGTGAGCGGGGAGGAGCCCCGCCTGATATTCACGCGGTATTTCGTGCCGTCGCCGCCGGGGTGGGAGACCCACTGGCCGCCGGTCATGAACTGCCATTCGGTATCGCTGCGGAACGAATCGCACATGCCGCCGTGGCAGCCCGCCAGCCCCACGCCGTATTTGCCCACGGCCTCGGCGGCGGCGCGGCTCTCGTCGCCCGAAATGCTGCCCATGGTCCACACGGGCACCAGCAGATCAAGGTCGTTCAGCTCCTCCTGGCGCTCGGTGAGCACCGAAAGCGTATCGAATACGGCAACCTCAAAGCCCGCTTCGCGCAGCACGCCGGCAAAGCGTTCGGCAACCTGTACGGGCTCGTGGCCGTCCCAGCCGCCCTGAATGATCCATGCTTTTTTCATTTTCTCTCTCCTTTAAATGCGGCATTTCTGCGCGCCGCCCTCGGCCTCCGCTTTGAACATCAGGTCCACCACGCGCATCACGCGCAGGGCCTGCTCCGGCGTTACCAGCAGCGGCTGCTCGCCCCGTATGGCGGCCACCACGTTCTGATAGTAATCGCTCCACTGGGGGTTCACGTCCGGCAGGGGCAGCTCGTTCATGGTGTATTCGGGGCGTGGCGCCATGGTGCGGGTGGGGCCCGCCTCGGTGTAAACGATATCGTCGCTCCACTTCATCTCCGCGTTGGGCTTCAGCTTCATGAGCCTGCCCTTGCAGCTCCAGTCGTCGATCTGCAGCGTGCCCTCGGTGCCCTGCACGTGCCAGCGCGGCAGGTTTATCAGGCAGTTGGTGCTCATCTCCATCATGTAGGAGGCGCCGCTCTCAAACCGCAGCCACACGTTGATGTTGTCATCCACGCCGGGGGTGTACATGCTGAGTAGATGCGCGTCCACGCCCACCACGGGCTCGTCGAACATCTGCATGGCCTGATCGATCAGGTGAATGCCCCAGTCCAGCAGCATGCCGCCGCCGTTCTCCTTGTGGCCGCGCCAGCCGTACATGGACCCGCGCGAGCCCTGCACCATGCTCTTTACCATGTATACCTGCCCCAAAAGACCCTGATCCTTGGCGGCCTTCACAATGGCGTAATCCCGGTCCCAGCGCCGGTTCTGGTGCACCGTGAACACACGCCCGGTCTCGTTGCGCACGGCGATGATCTCTTCCAGTTCGGCGGCGTTCAGCGTAACGGGCTTTTCGCACACCACGTGCTTCCCGGCCCGCAGGGCTTTGATGGATATATCCTTATGAAAATTGTTCGGCACGGCGATCGTTACGATATCGATGCTCTCGTCCGCCAGCAGCGCCTCCAGCGAGTCAT
>CAMVBR010000210.1 GCA_947165755.1 uncultured Clostridia bacterium | reverse complement strand
CCGAAACCAGCATCACGCGGAAGGTATCGCCCGGCACGTATACGGTGCGCCCGGCGAGCTCGTCCCCGGTGTAAATACCGATCTCGTTATCGTCGCCGTCCAGTACGGCAATATAATCGCCGCCGCGCGCAAGCCCCGAAAAGAGATCGTTCGCCGAAAACACGGGGCCGGGCACCGGGATCCACCCGGAAGAGAAGGGCTCCACGCAGGTATCCGCCGAAAAGGTGACGAACACGCCCCGCGCCGCGCCCGGGCAGGTATAGCTCTGCACGTCGGCAGCGCCGTTTTCATAGGGGTGGGCGCTTTCGGGCAGCCCCTCCCCCGCCCCCGCGCCGAGCGGAAGCGCGCCTATAAGAAACAGAAGGCTGAGGATCAGCGCGATGGATTTTTTCATATCGTTTCCTTTCAGAGAAAAAAGGGCAGAACAGGACTCCCCTGCTCTGCCCGGATTACGGATCAGTTCTGTGCTTCCGCTTCGGTTTCGGCCTCGGATTCGGCTTCGGATTCGGCTTCGGATTCAGCCTCGGTTTCGGCCTCGCTCTGCGGTTCGGTTTCGCTCCGCGCCTCGCCGAAGGTGATGCTGCCCACGGACGCGAGATCGGTGGCGGCGGTATCGGCGGTGGTGACGGTGATCACGTCGCCGACGTTGAGGAGCATCACCTTATTGGTGACGCTGGCGGCCACGTAGTAGTAAAGCCCGGAGTGATCGAGCTCGATATAATAGTAGGTGTTGCCCGAGATCACGGCGCTGCGGATATCGGTAACGGTGCCGGTGAAGGTGGCGTATTCGGATTCGTCCGGCTGCGCGGGATCGGTTTCGCCGGGCACGGTGTAGGAATCGAAGGCGAAATCGATGATCACGGGCGGGTTCAGCTCAGACAGGCCCTTGATATACACCTCGAGGCAGCTTCTGAGATCCGTATTCTGGTTCTGCGGGATGGCCACCACGTTATACTGCTCAACGTTTACCATGGCGTAGGATTTTACGATATCGGAGCTGTCCTTGAGCGCCATGAAGTAGGTGGCCTCGCCGTCGATATTGAGCAATATCGGGAAGGACGCCTGCCAGCCCATATCCTGCACCTTGCCCTGCGCGGACTGCTGCGCCGCCGATTCGGTGGCGCCGGTGGTGTTGTAGAAGAAGGCTTCCTTGGTGCGCTGGTTGATGAAGAAGAAGCCCAGAATGGAGTTATCGGAGGTAACGGAGGTAACGCCGGTATACAGATATACGTCGTCGCCGATGGCAAGGAACGAATAGCCGGTGGAGGCGCGCTTCACGCCGCTCTGGCCGATCAGGGAGTTCCAGAAGCCGCCGTTGTAGGTGCCGAAGTAGTTATACTGCTGGATGAGCAGGTCCGCGTCGTAGGCCTGGTCGATCCACGCCACCTCGGATTTATCGGCGCCCACCTCTTCGGTGGAGAAATACTGGGATTCGCCGGATTCGGCGTCCACAAGGATGATGCCCTGCACGTCGTTGCCGCCCAGAAGACCCACGGCCTTTTTGATGCGCTCCACCACCCAATAGGGATGGCCGGTCTCGTCGATCTCAAAGCTGACCTCGCCGAAAATATAGGTGGGATAGCGGAAGCGCAGCACACGCTCCAGATATTCGCCGAAGTGCTCGGCGGTGGAATATTTGATATCGTAATCCGTTACCAGCTCCGCCTGCTGGGTGTTCAGATTCACCTTGACGTAGCCGGGAATGCCGTCGTAATTGGCGCCGGTGACGGAGTTGAGGAACCACTTGAAGATATCGCCGTATTTCAGGGGGTAGATGCGGTAGGGGCTGCCCTTGAAGTTGATCTGCGTGCTGTCTTCGGTGAGCAGCTCGAACTGGCTTTCAAGGTCGAGGGCGGCGAAGTCGCCCAGCGTTTTATCGGCCAGCGCCTGCGCGGCGTTGGCGTCGATGAGCGGCACGTTGTTGAAATCGCTCATGCTGTCGATCAGCGAAAGGGTATCCTGAAAATCGCCGTTCTCAATGGAGAGGATGCGCGAAAAGCTCTTGGCGCGGAAGAACGGGCACGAAACCAGATACCCCACCAGCAGCACCAGCACGATGACGCCGGCCACGATGCCCGGCACAACGGCGCGCCGCGTGACGTAGGGCACGTATTCGGGCTTGGCGAAGGCGCCGGAGGTGATATACGCCGAAAGCACGTAGCTGCCCGCCACGATCAGGAAGTAAACGTAGAACTTATAATCGTGGGGATTCATGGGCGGCAGCAGGAAATAATAGGCAACAGCCGCCGTGACCAGCATCACGATCACGTTGATGGCGATTTTCAGCCCGGCCTTTTCGGGCGGGATGAGCACGCTGCGGACTTTCTTTTTTCTTCCGCCGTCGGAAAAATCAACTTTGATAGGCTCCATGATAAGCTCCTTAAATTGAAAATATTTATTTAAGTATAGCATATCCCCCGCCGCGTGGCAAGCGTTTTCGGCGGGAAACAAAAAATAAAAAAATGCGCCGATACGGTTGATTTTCAGCCGATCCTTTGCTATTATATATATTTGTATGAAATTATTCTGTTTTCTGAAGGTGAAATTTTGAGCAAGAGAGAAGATATCAGAAACATTGCGATCATCGCGCACGTAGACCACGGCAAGACCACGCTTGTGGATAAGCTCTTAAAGCAGAGCGGCACGTTCCGCGAGAACGAGGTGGTGGAGGACCGCGTGATGGACTCCAACGATCTGGAGCGGGAGCGCGGCATCACCATCCTTTCCAAAAACACGAGCGTGACCTACAACGGCGTGAAGATCAATATCGTGGATACCCCCGGCCACGCCGATTTCGGCGGCGAGGTGGAGCGCATCATGATGATGGTGGACGGCGTTCTGCTGCTGGTGGACGCCTTTGAGGGCTGCATGCCCCAGACCCGCTTCGTGCTCTCGAAGGCGCTGGCGCTGCATAAGACCCCGCTGGTGGTGATCAACAAGATCGACCGCCCCGGCGCCCGCCCAGACGAAGTGATCGACGAGGTGCTGGACCTGTTTATCGAGCTGGGCGCCGACGACGACCAGATCGATTTCCCGGTGATCTTCGCCTCCGCCCGCGAGGGCTACGCCAGCTTCGACAAAAACGACCGCGCCGGCGATATGCGCCCGCTGCTGCAGGCCATCATCGACGATATCCCAGCCCCCGAGGGCGAGGCGGACGCGCCGCTGCAGCTGCTGTTTTCCAGCCTTGACTACGACGATTACGTGGGCCGCATCGGCATCGGCAAGATCGAGCGCGGCCATATCAAAACCGGTCAGCAGGCGCTGCTGTGCAAGGGCGACGGCGAAATCAAAAAGGTGAAGGTCTCGCGCCTGTACCAGTTCACCGGCCTCGGCCGCACCGAGGCGCAGGAGGCGAGCGTGGGCGATATCGTGGCCGTTTCGGGCGTAGAGGGCCTGAACATCGGCGAAACGCTGTGCGACCCCGAGCACCCGGACCCGCTCCCCTTCGTGAAGATCGACGAGCCTACCCTTTCCATGACCTTCCACGTAAACAACTCCCCCTTCGCCGGGCGCGAGGGCAAGATGGTGACCAGCCGCAACATCCGCGCAAGGCTGTTCAAAGAAGTGGAAACCAACGTGAGCATGCGCGTGGAGGAAACCGATTCCACCGACGCGTTCAAGGTTTCGGGCCGCGGCGAGCTGCACCTTTCCATTCTCATTGAGACCATGCGGCGGCAGGGCTACGAATTTGCCGTTTCCCGCCCCAAGGTGATCTATAAAACCATCGACGGCAAGCGGTACGAGCCCATGGAGCTGCTCATCGTGGAGGTGCCCAACGACTACGTGGGCGCCGTGATGGAGAAGATCGGCGCGCGGCGCGGCGAGCTTGAGAATATGGGCTCCCGCGACGGCGGCACCAGCCATCTGGAATTCAAGATCCCGGCACGCGGCCTGATCGGCTACCGCAGCGAATTTTTGACCGATACCAACGGCTACGGCATCATGAACAACCTGTTTGCGGGCTACGAGCCCTATAAGGGCGAGATCCAGACCCGCGAGCACGGCTCCATCATCGCTCACGAAACAGGCGAAAGCACCGCCTACGGCCTGTTCAACACGCAGGACCGCGGCCGCCTCTTCATCGGCCCCGGCGTGCAGGTATACGAGGGCATGATCGTGGGCGAATGCGCCAAAAACGAGGATATCGTCTGCAACGTGTGCAAGAAAAAGCAGATGACCAACACCCGCGCCGCCGGCTCGGACGAAGCCCTGCGCCTGACCCCCCACACCGTGCTCAGCCTTGAGCAGTGCATGGAATTTTTGAGCGACGACGAGCTGCTGGAGGTCACGCCCCAGTCGCTGCGCCTGCGCAAGACCATCCTTTCAAAGGAGCTGCGCATGAAGCAGCAGTTCCGCAAAAAATAAAAGGAGCGTAGCTTTATGGAAAAATCCAAGGTGGAGATCACCCTCCGCAACCAGACCTATACCATTATCACCGACGACGCCCCCGAAAAGGTGCTGGCGCTCGCCAAGGGCCTGAACACCATGCTGGACAGCCTGATGGATTCGGGCAAGCTCTCGCTCACGCAGGCGCTGGTGCTCTGCTCGCTGGATCTGGCGGATAAGGCCAAAACCTATAAGGCGCAGGCCGAAAAATATAAGAACGAGATCGCGGATTACCTCGAGGACGCCGAACGCGCCATGACTGAACGCGACCGCTACAAACGTGAGCTGGACAAGCTCAAAGCCCAAAACAACAACTAAAATATCCAACACAGGAGACCGATATGTCGTATTTCTCCGGTAAATATGAAGTTGCCGTGATCGGCGCGGGCCATGCGGGCATTGAAGCGGCGCTGGCCGCCGCCCGGCTCGGCGCGAAGACCGTTGTATTTACCATCAGCCTGGATATGATCGGCAATATGCCCTGCAACCCCTCCATCGGCGGCACCTCCAAGGGCCATCTGGTGCGGGAGATCGACGCCCT
>CAMVBR010000209.1 GCA_947165755.1 uncultured Clostridia bacterium | reverse complement strand
TTGTGATCCCCGATACGGTGGAAACGATCGGTTGTTCCGCGTTTCAGGATTGTGAAGTCCTGGAGAGTGTTTCATTGGGGAGCGGCATCGTTACGATTGAAGCCGCCGCGTTTTCCGGCTGCGACCTGCTCGCGGGCGATATCGTTTTTCCTGACAGCTGTGTTTCAGTAGGGAAAGATGCGTTTCAGCAAACAAAAGTGGCCTCGTTTTACATCGGCGCGGGCGTTGAGCATTTTGAAACTTCCGGCGATATGAACGAACTGGAATGTATTGACGTATCTCCGCTGAATGAAAACTACGCGTCTTACGACGGCGTCCTGTATAATAAAACGTTTTCTTTGCTGATTCAGATCCCGATAAAGGAGACCCTGAATCTTCCTGCGGCATTTCCTTTGCAGAACATTCCGGATTACGGCAGGAATTTTCTGATAGGTTGGAGACAAATAAAAACGGTGAACGCGCATGAAGACAGTACGGTATATTCCTCTGCCGATGGGATTTTATACTCAAAAGACGGAAAAACGCTGATCCTGTGTCCGCAGGGAAGAACAGAAGCGGTCGACATTCCGAACACAACGGAAAAGATCGAAGATCATGCGTTTCGTGCGTGTTGGACGCTTGGCGCGGTTCATATCCCCGGAACGGTAAAAACGATCGGGGATCATGCGTTTGAAGGGTGTGTCCGTCTTACTTCGGTAACACTGGATGACGGGATCGAGAGCATCGGAGAGCGCGCTTTTTATGGCACACGGATAACGGAAATCGATATTCCCGGCAGCGTACGGACGATTGATTCTTATGCGTTTGCGTGGTGCGTTAAACTGCAGAGCGTTACGCTGCATGAGGGATTAAAAACCATCGGGACTGCTGCATTTATGTCTTGTGTGGGATACGATAACGTCAGCGGGATAAAGAGTATTGTGATCCCCGATACGGTGGAAACGATCGGTTGTTCCGCGTTTCAGGATTGTGATGTCCTGGAGAGCGTTTCATTGGGGAGATCTGTCAGGATCCTTGGTGCGGATGTTTTTAGTCGTTGTGATAAATTGAAAACCGTGTATTTTTCCGAGTGCTTACAGTCGTTTGATATCAGATTCGAGAATTTTCAAACCTTGGAACTGCTTTCATTCCCAAACCGCTATACCGAGCTGAAGAACTACGGCAACGTAACGGTGCCTGCGTCCGGCGGCGTGATCCGCGGCTACTGCGGCAGCAGCGCCCACGAGATGGCGGTCAAGCGCCTGTATACATTTGAGTCCCTCGGCCATTCGTATCTTGATTGGTACACCGTAACGCCCGCCACGTTTGAGGATGAGGGAATCGAGCGCCGCGACTGCGCTTACTGCGACGGGTATGAGGAGCGCGTGATCCCGAAGCTGGAGCAGGATACCTACACCGCCACCTTCGTAGCAGACGGCGCGGTGGTGGCCAGCGTCGATTTCCAGAAGGGGACCGCTTCCATCGAGGAGCCCGCCGTGCCCGCCCGCGACCGCTATACCGGCCGCTGGGAGGACTATACGCTGAACGACGCCGATCTCACCATCAACGCCGTGTATACCCTCATCCAGAGCGGCGACGTGAGCGAGATCGAAACCGAATCCTCCGTCACCCATTATATCGAAAAAGATAACGTCCTGTTCCGCCTCAAGGCCTACAGCGACGCGAAAACCGTAAAGAGCATCGTTTCGCAGTCCATCCCGCTGGATATCGTTCTGGTGGTGGATCAGTCCGGCTCCATGGAGGATACCTTAGGCGGCTCCGTGAAAAAGGTGGACGCTCTCAAGGACGCCGCCGCCGCGTTTATTGAGCGTGTGGCCGAAAACGCCGCCGTCACCGGGGCCGATCACCGCATCGCCATCGCGGGCTTCGGCCTTGCGGGCAGCTACAGCGGCTATCTGTATAACGAAAACACCGAGCTGCTCACTTCTCCCCGCGGCATCCTGCCCTACGCCGATATCACCCCCGCCGATTACGCCGGGGCGCTGGTGAGCGTCGGCAGCAAACAGACGCTGCTGGACGCCGTCCAATCCATTGAGGCCCGCGGCGCCACCGCCGCCGACCTGGGACTTGAAATGGCCAAGGGCGTGTTCGCCAATACCGATTCCACGGGCCGCGAGCGTGTGGTGGTGTTCATGACCGATGGCGAGCCCACCTACACCAGCGGCTTCCAGACCTCCGTGGCCAACGCCGCCGTATATAACGCCAATCTCCTGAAGAACGCCTACGACGCGCTCATCTATTCCGTGGGCGTGTTCGGCAGCGCGGAGGCGAACAACGCGAAGATCCGCGCCTTTATGAACGCGGTATCCTCCAACTATCCCGCCGCTCGCAGCTATACGTCTCTGGGCGCAGCGGCCTCCGCCGCCTTCAGCATCACCGCCGCCGATACGGATTCCCTCTCCGGTATTTTCCACACCATCACCACTGAGAGCCTTTCCCACACGGCCGCATTTGATAATCTCACCCTCATCAAGACCCTTTCGCCCTACGTCACCCTCACCTCGCAGCAGGAGGAAGCCCTGCGCGTGGACGTGATGCGCCGCTACTGCGTCCCGAATGAGAATATCAGCATCACCGTGGACGAGCAGGGCCGCACCTGCATCCGCATCGACGGTCTTACCCCCTACGAGGTGACCGCGCCCGACGGCACGGTGAAATATGAGGTGAGCGTGGAATTCTTCGCCGCCCTCAACGAAAAGGCCGCGGCCGCGGGCGTTTACGCCGTGGATACGGAAGACTCCGGTATTATGCTCGGCGACGCCGTAGGGTACGAAGCGCTGTTTGAAACCGGCGAGATCACCCTTTCCTCCGCCAAAAACCGCTATATTTTCTCCATCAACGGCGAGGTATACGAGATCACCGAGGGCGGCAGCATTTCCGCCTGCGTTCCCGAAACCGGCTTTGCCCCCGACTGGACGTTCAGCGGCTGGGATCTCACCGGCGTGCCGAGCCAAAACGGCGTGATCGTGGACGCCAGCCTTGTAAAGGCGCCCCGCACCGTGATCTGGCATACCGATACGGAGGATATTCAGCAGGTCTACGTACAGGGCGATATCCTCACCCCGCCCGCCGTGGCCGACCGCGCGGACGGCAGCAAGTTCCTCAGCTGGGACCGCAGCCTGCCCACCGTGATGCCCGATCAGGATCTGGAATTCACCGCCGTTTACGGCCCCCATATCCACCGCTACACTGCCGATCTCACAAGAAAAGCTACCTGCACCGAAGACGGCCTTCTCACCTTTGCCTGCATCTGCGGCGATACCTATACCGAAACGGTGCCCGCCCTCGGCCACAATTACGAGGCCCTCACCGCCTCCACCGATAACGACACCTCCAAGTGCACCTTCGTTTGCACCAACTGCGGCGACCGCTACGATTACGCCCTCACCTATCAGGTGGTGTCCGCCAGCGGCCAGCGCGGCCGTATCCTTTACGAGTTCGATCTCACGGACGACAACCTCGATACCGGCTTCCAGCCCGACGGCAGCGTGGACGTGCGCGTACCCCTCAGCGATTTCCAGAGCACGGCGAAAAGAGTTTACGTGCGCCGCTTTGTGAACAACGCGTGGGAGACCGTGCCCGCCGTGATCGAGGACGGCTATCTTGTGATCACCGCCGACCACTTCACCCCCTACGACGTGCAGTTCGTGTTCTCCTGCAGCGAAACCGGCGCGCACGAATGGGTCGAGGTGGAAGTTACGAAGCAGCCTACCTGCATTGAAGAGGGTGCGCGTCACGTGATATGCGCCCTGTGCGAGGAAGAAAAAGACGAGCCCGTCCCGATCGATCCCGACGCCCATAAGATCCGTGTTTCGGTCGTCGACCCCACCTGCACCGAAGAGGGCTATACCTCTTACGCCTGTGAGTATTGCACCTACGGCTATAACGAAAACGTTATTCCCGCGCTGGGCCACAGCTACGCGATCCGTGTGACTCCCGCAACCTGTACCTCCGGCGGGTATACGACCTATACCTGTACCCGCTGCCATGACAGTTATACGAAAAATCCGACTCCGCCTGTGGATCATGTGGATGCCAACGGCGACGGTAAATGTGATTTTGGCTGTGGAACAACGTTTGTAAGGCCGGACGATGGCGGCAACAATGAAGGAGATAAATGCCCCTTCTGCGGTCAGACGCATACCGGTCCGCTCGGCGGCATCATCGCGTTCTTCCATCGCATTGCATATTTCTTCAAACACCTGTTTGGAGAATAATGTACCCCACAAGGCATAAATGTACCCCACCCGATGCAAATGTACCCCACCCCTGTTCCCGGGGTACATTTGTATCAGTGCAACCGTACTATCCCATGAAAGAAACCTCTTTTGTCTACTGCTGAAGTGTGATAAGGAAGTAAAATTTCATTATCATACTCGGCACGGCAAAAGCGGCAAGAAACAATCGAGATCAACTGTTTTAACAGATGGTCTCGTTTGTTTTTATCAGGCTTCGCAATTATTTCAAATCCGCACATTCGACAGACCTTCGGTTCTTTGGTATGATGAAATCACCAAAGTAACGGAGGTTTTCATTATGAAAGAAAAAATGGTCAAAATGAAGTTTACGGACTTCGAGTGTAACCTGCTGATCAACGGCATCAACGAATGGCGGAACCAGCTTCTTGAAGCGGACTATCCGACAGAGGACGTTGACGCGCTGCTGCTCAAAATTATCGACAAAGCGGAGGGAAAATGAAATGAAAAAAAACATCATCGACGAGCGTAACGGTTGGGAGTATGAACTGAAAGGCAAACAGTATTACCCAACCGGACGGGTTATGAAAAACAGTGTAATGACGCCTGATATGGTTCCAGAAGATAACAACCCGGGAAAGGAAATCTCCATCGGCATTTGGGGACAGCGGCACGCAGAATTTCTGAAAAAGCACCAGCGCAGCGTTTACAATGAATTCCTTGTCAGCGGTAAACTGCAAACGTATCTCG
>CAMVBR010000208.1 GCA_947165755.1 uncultured Clostridia bacterium | reverse complement strand
GTCGGCATGACCCGCGGCACCAACAAAAAGCACATCTGCCGCGCCGTGCTGGAGGCCATCACCTTCCAGATGACCGACCTGCTCGAGGCCATGCGCGCCGATTCCGGCACCGACCTTTCCGAGCTTCGTGTAGACGGCGGCGCCAGCATCTCCAATATTATGATGCAGATCCAGGCCAATATGATCGGCACCTCCGTGAACCGCCCGAAATGCGTTGAGACCACAGCGCTGGGCGCTGCGTATCTCGCGGGCCTTGCCGTAGGCTTCTGGTCCGGCATCGATGAGATCGAACAGATCCGCGAGGTTTCCAGAGTCTTTGAGCCGCAGATCAGCAAGGAAGAGCGCGACGCGCTTTACAGCGGCTGGAAACGCGCCGTTGAAAGAGCCAAGAACTGGGTAGAACACTGAAAAGCTTTTTGAACAAAAGGAGTTATTGTAAACCATGGCAAGAGTGTATAATTTTTCGGCAGGTCCCTCTATGCTGCCGCTGGAAGTTCTTGAAAAAGCGCAGGCCGAGATGCTCGATTACGAGGGCAGCGGTCAGAGCGTGACCGAAATGAGCCACAGATCGAAGGTTTTCGATCAGATCATCAAGGATGCTGAAAAACTGTTCCGCGAGATCCTGAACGTACCCGATAACTATAAGGTATTGTTTTTGCAGGGCGGCGCTTCCACGCAGTTTGCGGCCATCCCTCTGAACTTCATGAACAAAAACGGCAAGGCCGATTATATCGTGACCGGCGTATGGGCGAAAAAAGCATGGCAGGAAGCGCAGAAATACGGCAAAGCCCGCAAGGTTGCTTCCTCAGAGGATAAGATCTATTCATATATTCCCAAGCTGAAGAAAGAGGATTTCGATCCCGAGGCGGATTACGTTTATATGTGCATGAACAATACCATTTACGGCACGAAGTATCCGTATATCCCCGATACCGGCGATATCCCGCTGATTGCGGACGTTTCCTCCTGCTTCCTCTCCGAGCCGCTGGACGTTACCAAATTCGGCATGATCTACGGCGGCGCCCAGAAGAACATTGCCCCGGCCGGCCTCGTGGTGGCCGTGATCCGCGAGGATCTGCTCGGCAATGCGCGCGATATCTGCCCCACCATGCTGGATTACAAGATCCAGGCGGACGCCGATTCCCTCTACAATACCCCGCCCTGCTATACGATCTATATGTGCAAGCTGGTATTGGAGTGGATCAAAAAGATGGGCGGCCTTGAGGGCATCAAGGCCAATAACGAGAAGAAGGCGAAGCTGCTCTACGATTTTCTTGACAGCTCAAAGATGTTCCGCAACACCGTGAACCCCGAGGACCGTTCTTTGATGAACGTGACCTTTGTGACCGGCAACGACGAGCTCGACGCAAAGTGCGTAAAAGAGGCCGCAGCCGAGGGGCTGATCAACCTGAAGGGGCACCGTTCCATCGGCGGCCTGCGCGCCTCCATCTACAACGCCATGCCCGTGGAGGGCGTGGAAAAGCTTGTGGCTTTCCTTGCCGATTTTGAAAAGAGAAATTCCTGAGGTAGGAAGTATATATGTATCAGATTTTAACACTGAATAAGATTTCTCAATCCGGCCTCGCGCATTTTGACGCGGCAAAATTCGCCTGCAGCGACAACATCGAAAATCCCGACGCCATCATCGTGCGCAGCGCTTCTCTGCACGAAACGGAACTGCCCGCAAACCTTCTGGCCGTAGCGAGAGCGGGCGCGGGCGTCAACAACATCCCGATCGATAAATGCACCGAACACGGCGTGTGCGTATTCAACACGCCCGGCGCGAACGCGAACGCCGTAAAGGAACTTACGATCTGCGCGCTGTTTCTTGCCTCCCGCAAGATCGTGGACGGCGCAAAATGGTGCGAAGGGCTCAAGGGCGAAGGCGATCAGGTCTCCAAAAAAGTGGAGAAGGGCAAAAGCGCTTTTGCCGGTCCTGAGATCATGGGCAAAACCTTGGGCGTGATCGGTCTCGGCGCCATCGGCGTATTGGTGGCGAACGCCGCCAAGGCGCTGGGCATGCGCGTGATCGGCTTCGACCCGTTCCTCTCCCCCGCCGCGAAGGAAGCGCTTGATCCCGCCGTCGGCATCGTTGATCTTGACGCGATCTTTACCGAGAGCGATTACGTTACGGTACACGCGCCGCTGACGGATTCCACCCGCGGCGTGGTCGGCGCCGAAAATCTGGCCAAAGCAAAGGACGGCGTCAGAGTGCTCAACTTCTCCCGCGCGGAGCTGGTAAACGAAGCGGATATTCTGGCTGCGCTTGCCTCCGGCAAATGCGCCGCCTACGCCACCGACTTCCCCACCGACGCCGAGCTCGGCGTTCCCGGGGTGATTGCCCTGCCGCATCTTGGCGCTTCCACCCCCGAAGCGGAGGAAAACTGCGCCGTAATGGCGGTGGAGCAGCTTGCGGACTTTTTGGAAAACGGCAACGTGAAGAATTCCGTAAATCTGCCAGCCCTGTATCTTCCGGCAAAAGGCAAAGCCCGCATCACCGCGATCACAGTCGGGGATCAGAGCGCCGCCCTCGCGTCGGTCCTCTCTCAGGCAGGGGTCAGCGTGACGCAAAACGCCTTCGCCGACAAGAAAGGGATCGGCTATTGCATCTTCGATACGCAGGCAGAAATCACGGATGAACTCATCGAGCAGCTCAGAAACACCGAAAACGTGCTTGCGATCCGTATTATTTAATTTATACCATTATCAGAAACCGTCGGATGCTTCCGGCGGTTTTCTTCTTTACCTGTTCTTTAGTTTTTTCAGCGCGCTTTTTTCCAGGCGTGAGACCTGCGCCTGCGAGATGCCGATCTCGGCAGCGACCTCGATCTGTGTTTTGCCTGCCATGAACCGGCGCGTGAGGATCCTTTTTTCGCGGTCGCTCAGCGCTTCGATCGCCTGCCGCATCGTAAGCTCGTCGATCCAGTCGTTTTCATCGTTATAGGAGCCGAGCTGATCGGCAACGTATAAAGATTCTCCGTTATCCGAATATACCGGCTCATAGATCGAGATCGGGTCCACAACGGCCTCCAGAGCTATGATCACCTTTTCCCGCTCCATACCGAGCCGCTCCGCGATCTCTTCCACGGTAGGTTCACGCCCGAGCTCATTTGAAAGCGTCTCTTTTGTGAGCATGGCGTGATAGGCCGTATCCCGCATGGAGCGACTCACGCGCACGGGGTTATTATCCCGAAGAAAGCGGCGGATCTCACCGATGATCATAGGCACGGCATAAGTGGAGAAGCGCACGCCCTGCGACAGATCAAAATGATCGACGGCCTTGATGAGTCCCATGCAGCCCACCTGAAACAGGTCGTCCGGATTCTCGTTTCTGGAGGAAAACCGCTGCACCACGCTCAGCACAAGGCGCAGATTGCCTACGATCAGCGCCTCCCTTGCCTTCTTATCTCCCGCATGCGTCTTTTTCAGCAGCTCGCTTGTCTGCGTTTCCGTAAGCAACTTAAGCTGCGAAGTATTTACCGAAGTGATCTCTACCCTGCTGTATTGCATTAAGCACATTCCTTTCCAAGCAATCTTCTGAAGAAAGTGTTGGCATCATGCAATGGAATTAGTCATATAGTTATAAAAAATACACGATGGAATAATTTGCAAAATATATAATTATTTTCATCACAGTTCACTATCAATAAGTTAATTTATACAATTATATCAAGTATCGTTTACAAAATAAAAAATACCTATTGACAAATAATGAACAAAAGATTATTCTATTATAAATATTAATTCAATTTTCATTTTGTATTATTTTTATTCATGCTATTTATGCAAGGAGGATATATATGAACAGCTATATTCAAAGAACGATCGACAGAGTCAAGCAGAAGGATTTTGACGAACCCGAGTTCATCCAGTGCGTGGAAGAGGTGCTCACCAGCATCGAGCCTGTGATCGAGGCGCACCCGGAATATGAGAAAGCCGATATCCTCGGGCGGCTCGTACAGCCCGACCGTGGTATCTCCTTCCGTGTGACGTGGATCGACGATAACGGCAACGTGCAGGTTAACCGCGGCTACCGCTATCAGTTCAGCTCCGCCATCGGCCCCTATAAGGGCGGTTTACGTTTCCAAAAAAACGTTTACAGCGGTATTCTGAAATTCCTCGGCTTTGAGCAGATCTTCAAGAACTCCCTCACGGGCCTTCCCATCGGCGGCGCGAAGGGCGGCGCGGACTTTGACCCCAACGGCAAGAGCGAGGCTGAGATCATGCGCTTCTGCCAGGCTTTTATGAGCGAGCTCTTTAAATATATCGGGCCTGACGTTGACGTACCCGCAGGCGATATGGGCGTGGGCGGCCGTGAGATCGGCTATCTGTTCGGCCAGTACCGCAGGCTCACCTCCTCCTTCCGCAACGGCGTGCTTACGGGCAAGGGCCTTTCCTACGGCGGCTCTTTGATCCGTCCCGAGGCCACCGGCTACGGCGCCGTATATTATCTGCTGAGCGTGCTCGAGCATTTCGGCGATACGCTTGAAGGCAAAACCGTGGCCATCTCCGGCTTCGGCAACGTGAGCTGGGGCGTAGCCAAAAAAATGGCGCAGCTCGGCGCTAAGGTGGTTACACTTTCCGGCCCCGATGGCTATATTTACGATCCCGACGGCGTTTCCACGGATGAAAAGGTAGAATTTATGCTCGAGATGCGCGCGAAGAATCCCGGCAGCGTAAAGCAGTATGCGGATAAATTCGGCGTTCAGTTCTTCCCCGGCGAAAAGCCTTGGGGCGTAAAAGCGGATATCGTGATGCCCTGCGCCATGCAGAACGACGTTTTGATGGAATCCGCCGAAAAGATCGTTGCCAACGCCACGAAGTATTATATTGAGGTTGCCAATATGCCCACCTCAAACGATGCGCTTGAATTCCTCAAAACCAAGTGCGTGGTTGCCCCGTCCAAAGCGGTAAACGCCTGCGGCGTGGCGGTTTCGGAGTTGGAAATGAGCCAGAACTCCATGCGGTACAG
>CAMVBR010000207.1 GCA_947165755.1 uncultured Clostridia bacterium | reverse complement strand
GTTGGATGCTTCGGCGAAGGTGCGCACCAATGTTTATTGCTGTTTGATGGTTGTTTTTTGTTAGTATTTCAAGGAAATACCCGTTCACAGATTGATTTTGCCTTTTCACAAAATAGTTGAGTTCCGATGCGAACGGCGAACGGCAAACGGCGAACGGCTATCGTGCCATCGGCGCGATAAACTGCGATTCATTTCTTTATCCACGTCACCGGGAACACGGCCAGCAGCAGCGGGAAGATCTCAAGGCGGCCCAGCAGCATGGCGGCGGAAAGGGTCAGCTTGGAAAGATCCGAAAAGCCCGCGTAGTTTTTCGCGGGGCCTGCCGCGTTGAAGGCGGGGCCGATGTTGTTGAAGCACGATACCGTGGCCGAGATGGCGGTTTCCAGATTGAAGCGGTCGAGGCACACCACAAGGAAGATCACGCCGATGAGCACGCAGTAGATCACGAAATAAATCAGCGTATTGCCCACCACGCTCTCATCCAGCGCTTTGCCCTCCAGCCGCAATACGGTCACGCTGCGGGGATGCAGCATTTTTTTGAATTCGCGCAGAATGGCTTTTGCCAAAATCAGCAGCCTTGAAATTTTTAATCCGCCGCCGGTGGAGCCCGCGCAGGCGCCCACCATCATCAGAAACAGCAGCACCGCCTTGCTCATTTCGGGCCATTTATCGAAATTGGCGGTGGCAAAGCCGGTGGTGGTCATAATGGAGCTCACCTGAAACGCCGAGTGGCGGATGAGATCGGATACGTTCTCGTATATCGGCCGCAGGTCGATACATAAAATCGCCGTGGCCCCCGCGAAAATGCCGAGATACGCCCACAGCTCGCTGCTGGAAACGACGGCGCGGATTTTGCGGATCAGCATCAGAAAGTAAATATTGAAATTGACGCCGAACAGCAGCATAAAGATCGTAACCACCCACTGGATATAAGGCGAATAATCGGCGAAGCCGGAATTCAGCACGCCGAAGCCGCCGGTGCCGCCGGTGGCCAGCGAATGGGTGATCGCCTCAAAGGCGGGCATGCCGCCGGCCAGCAGCAGGATCATTTCCAGCACGGTGAAAACGATATAGATCACGTAAAGGATCTTTGCCGTATCCTTTGCCCGGGGCACGAACTTGCCCACGATGGGCCCGGGCATTTCGGCGCGCATGATGTGGATGTTGCCGTCCGCAATGTTGCCGATGGCAATAAAAAAGGTGAGTATTCCCATGCCGCCCAGCCAGTTGGAAAAGCATCGCCAGAACAGCAGCCCGTGGCTGAGGGCCTCCACGTTCCTTAAAATGGAGGCGCCCGTGGTGGTGAAGCCGCTCACGGTCTCAAAGAGGGCGTCCACGTAGCTCGGTACCTCGCCCGAGATCACAAAGGGGAGCGCGCCCACGGCGCTCACCAGCACCCACGAGAGCGCCACGATCACAAAGCCCTCTTTGGCGTAAATGGTTTTTATGGCCGGGTGCAGTATGGCGGAGCCGAGAAAGGCAAAGGCAAGCGTGCCGATGGCGCAATATAGAAAGCTCCACGCGCTGCGCTCGTGATAGAAAAAAGCTACGCCCATGGGAAGCAGCATCATCAGCGCTTCCAGCTTTAAGATCTGCAGGGGCATATACAGGATCATTCGTCTGTTCATACGTTCCCCGCCTTATTTGATGATATCGGTGAGGGCCTTGCAGGTATGCCCCGCCGTGACCACGATCACCCGGTCGCCGGCCTTGATGTAGTCCGCGCCGGAGGGAATGATGGTCTTGCGGTCGCGCACGATGCCGGCGATCAGCGTGTTGCTCCTGAAATGGATATCCTTCAGCGGTATGCCGGCGTCCTTGAAATCGGCGTCCACCAAAAATTCCAGCGCCTCGGCCTTTTCGTCCGCCAGCCGGTACAGCGTTTCTATCTTGCTGCCCGCGGAGTTGTGCAGCGCGCGCACGTAGCCCGAGACCACGTCCGCCACAGCCCGTTTCGGGGATATGACGTGGTCGAGCCCCAGCTTTACGGCGATGCGCGCCAGCTCGTCGGAATTTACCTTTGTGATCACGGTGGGCACGGCGATGGATTGGGCGAACACCGAAAGCAGAATATTCTCTTCGTCTGTGCCGGTGAGAGCGATGAACGCGTCCATGGAGCGGATGCCCTCCTCGAACAGCAGCTCCTGATGGGTGCCGTCGCCGTGGATCACCGAAAGCGACGGCAGCAGCGCCGCCATATCCCGGCAGCGGGTCTTGTCTTTATCGATGATCTTTACCGTATTGCCGATGAACGAGAGTTTGCGGGCCAAATAGTAAGCCGCCCGGCTGCCGCCCAGGATCATGATGTTCCGGGCCTGCTTGCTCATCAGGTCGAACTTTTTCAGCAGCTTCGGGATATCCACAGGGGACGCAACAATGCCTATGGTATCGCCCGCCAGCAGGGTAAAGTGGCCGTCGGGGATGAATACGGCGCTGCCCCGCTCCACGGTGCATACCAGAAACGGGGTGGAAATGCGGCGGCGCAGCTCCAGCAGCGTGGCGTTATCCAGCACCGAACCCGCTTTGATCTTGAGCTGTACCATTTCGATATTGCGGAAGGTCTCAATCTGTACGGCCGAGGGCAGCTTTAAGATGTTGAACAGCTGCTGTGCCGCCAAATTATCGGGATTCAGAGACATAGACAGATGCAGCTCCTGCTTGATGAAGGAAAGGCTGTCGTCGTTGTAATCGGTGTTGCGTATCCGGGCGATGGTGTGCCCCGCGCCCATGCGGCGCGCAAACAGGCAGGCGAGCATATTCAGCTCGTCCGAGGTCGTCACGGCGATGAAAACGTCCATCTGCTCCACCTTGGCTTCCCTGAGCGCGTCCGAATCGGCGGCGTTGCCGTATACGCCCTGTACGTCGTAGGTGTTCACCAGCTCGTCCACACAGCGTGGTACGGTATCCATTACGGTGATCTCGTGTCCCTCGCCGGTCAGAAGGCGGGTGAGCGCGGCGCCGATCTTGCCGCAGCCTGCAATAATGATCCTCATATCGTTCTCCGTTTTTCAGACTTATTTCACATACGGTCATTATAATATCAAAAATATGAATTGTAAAGTTTATTTCATAAATGCGCGGCGCAAAAAAACGCGAATCCATTTTTTTGTGAAAAAATTGAATGTTTTTTTTGAAAACCGTTGAAAAACCTTACAAAAAACATTATAATCAAAATAATATATTTTAAGGGGTGTTTTGCTTTGATCAAGCAAAAAAGGGTTCTGGCGAAAACGATTTCGATTTTATTGGCTTTCATCTTCGCGTTCTCCTGCGGCAGCGTAGCTATGGCCGCAAAAGCCAATTATCCCATTATTTATATCTACGGCCGCTCCGGGATCTATAAAAATCCGAAAAGCGACGACCGGGAGCTGATCGCCTACTCTACGGACGATACCATGAAGGGCGTCATTCAGGAGGCGATCCCTTACGCCGCGCGGGCGTTCCTCTCCAACGAATGGACCGCGTACAGCGACAAAGTGTATTCGCTGCTGATGGACGCTTTCGACGGCTTCGCGCTGAATGAAAACGGCGAGATCTGCAACAATACCGGTACCGATTTTACCTGGAGCGAGAGCAAGCTCTCCAAGAATTATACAAGCAATAATATCCTTACCTATCCTTACCGGTACGATGCGCGCCTTTCGCCGTTGGTGATCGCCGACGATCTCAATAACTATATCGAGGCCGTAAAGCGCGTGACGGGCAAAAACAAGGTGAGCGTGGTCGCCCGCTGCGAAGGCACCAACGTACTGTTCGGGTATCTTTACAAATATCAGGAAAAGCAGAATTACAAGGGGATCGCAAGCATCGTGCTCTACGATTCCTCTCTGTACGGCGTTGATATCCTCGATGCGGCCATGGGCGGCAAAATCAAAGCGGACCCCTACGCGCTGGGCAAGTTCATGAGCTACTATTCCGAATCCGGGGACGTTTCCGATGCGCTTGCCAGCGCCATGCGCGTGCTGCAAACCGGCTACGGCGTTACGATCTCGGCAAGCGTTGTGGATAATTACTATTCCAAACTGCGAAACACCCTGTTCCTGCGGTTCCTGAAAAGCACCTACGCCACCGCGCCGGGCTTCTGGACTATGGTGGATAAATATTACGAAGACGCGAAAAACTATCTTTTCGGGGAATCCGGCGACCGGCAGAAATACGCAAAGCTGATCGCGCAGATCGATAATTACCGTAAAAACGTGCAGCAGCGCGTGCCGAAAATGATCGAGGATATGCAGGCCAAGGGCGTTTACGTCTCCGCCGTCTGCAAATACGGTTTCCAAACCTATCCCGTGCTTCCGGGCGCCTATGCGCTCAGCGATAAGCTTACCGGTTTGGAGCGGCAGTCCATGGGCGCCACCTGTTCGCTTGTGGATTCCACGCTGTCCGCAAAGCAGATCAAGGATTGGACCGAGAATTGGCTCACGGGCGATCTGATCTCCCCCGATAAGCAGGTATATGCCTTCACCGGTCTGCTTCCCTATACCACGTGGTATATCAAAAATCTGGAGCACGTCGATTTCCCCACCTGCGTCAACGCGCTGCTTCTGCAGCTCTGCCGGAATCAGCCGAACGTGAACAACAGCAGTTACGATCAGTTCATGGTGATGATCGTGGAAGACGGCGCAAAGAAGCTCATCCCCATGACCGAGAACAACTGCGATCCTACTGGTGTGATGGGCATCAACACCAACGATAATAATTACGGCGACGATACGCCCTCGCAGAAGAATACCGGCATCCTGCAGCGCCTGCTGGACGTGGTGGCCTTCTTCAGCGCCCTGATCGCAAGGCTGTTCAGTTTCCTCCGCGGGTAATCAGAAGTCAGACGCCAGTAGTCAGTAGTCAGACGTCAGTAGTCAGACGTCAGTAGTCAGACGTCAGTGGTCAGTGGTCAGTGGCCAGTGGTCAGTGGTCAGTAGTCAGTAGTCAGTAGTCAGTAGTCAGTAGTCAGTAGTCAGTAGTCAGTAGTCAGT
>CAMVBR010000206.1 GCA_947165755.1 uncultured Clostridia bacterium | reverse complement strand
CGGTTCACGGTGTTGCGCACGTCCTTATACATTTTCGAGCCCATCAGCATCATGGCCGTTTCGCTGGCGCCCATGCGCAGCAGCAGGTCTTCGATCTCGCCGCTTTTTTTCAGATACAGCACGTTTGCGCCGCCGCGGCGGGTCAGCTTCATGCCGATCTCAAATCCGGCGATCATCTCCTGCAGCTCCAGCGCGATGCCCCGCGAGGGGCAGGTGAACTCCAAATGGTATTCCTTATCGGGGTCGGTCACCGTGCCGCCCGCCAGAAACGCGCCGCGGATAAAGCTCAGGCGGCAGCATTCCTTTTCGATCTTGCCTACCGTGATCTGCTTCTTGGCGTTGAGGCCCTCGGGGAGCGCCTCGGCAAAGATCGCGTCGATCTGGTCGCGGTCTTCAATTACGATCTTGCAGTTGCCGCTGTCGCTCACGCGGATCTCGGGCGTTTCGCCCGAAAACAGGCGCACCGCGTTCGCGTAGGCGTCGGCGATCTCGCGGTTTTCGGTGAGAAAGGAGATCGCGTAGGAGGAAAACTCCCTGCCGAAGAGCAGCAGCCCCCGGGCCATGCTCGTTTCACAGCAGCTGTCGTTTTCGTGCCCCAGCAGCTCCGCCTTTACCTGACTTGCAAAAGACATTTTTCAGTGCTCTCCCCAGATCTCTACTTCTGTTTCCAGCGTAACGCCGAATTTCTCCTGTACCTTTGCTCTTACGCCCTTGATCACGCCCATTACGTCGGCAAAGGTGGCGTTATCGGTATTGATCACGAACCCCGCGTGTTTTTTGCTTACCTCGGCGCCGCCCACGCGAAAGCCCTTGAGCCCGCTCTGGTCGATCATGGCGGCGGCATAGCCGCCCACGGGGCGCTTGAAGGTGCTGCCGGCGGAGGGGTATTCCAGCGGCTGCGAGGCCTTGCGTTTTCCCATGAGCTCGTTCATTTTCGCCCGGATGGCCTCCGGGTCGCCGGGGGCAAGCGCGAATACGGCGCTCACGATGATCTCGCCGTTTTGCATGAAGGGGGTGGAGCGGTAGGCGATATCCATATCGTCCGCGCGCCGCTCGATCGCCTCGAGCGTATCGGGGCGGATCACCCTTACGCTCTTCAGCACGTTCTTGATCTCGCCGCCGTAAGCGCCCGCGTTCATATACACCGCGCCGCCGATGCTGCCGGGAATGCCGTAGGCGAATTCCAAACCGGTGAGGCCCGCGTCCAGTGCGGCCGCGCAGAGCTTTTTCAGCGAAACGCCCGCGCCGCACGAGATTTTTCCGTTTTCGCCGAGGGCCATATCGGTCAGCCCTTCCTTGAGCCGCAGCACGAGGCCCCTTACGCCCGCGTCGGAAATGAGAAGGTTCGTGCCGTTGCCGAGGATCTTCCACGCGCAGCCCTGTTCCTTGGCGAAACGCAGGGCTGCCAGAAGGGCTTCCTCGTTTTTCGGCGTATACAGGATCTCGGCGGGGCCGCCGATCTTAAAGCTGCATAAAGGCGCAAGCGGCGCGTCATACTGCGCGTCGCCCGCATAGGTTCTGATATAGTCCGCAAAGGACGATTGCAGCGCCGTCATGCTCATTCGTCCAGCAGCGCCGCGCCGATCACGCCGGCGTCGTTGCCCAGCGTTGCCGAAACGATCCGCGTCTGCTTCTTTGCGTGGATAGAATAGATCTCGGAGTTTACGATCCTGCGCACGGGGGCGAGCAGGTTCTCTCTTTCGTTGCCGATGCCGCCGCCCACGCAGATCATATCGGGCTGGAAGATGTTAATCAGGTTGGAAATGCCGCAGGCAAGATAGGCCTCGTAATCGTTGACCACTTTTTTTGCGGCGGGGTCGCCGAGCTTTGCCGCCTCAAAGGCGGTGCGGCCGTTCACGCGGCTGAATTCCCCTGCCACGTCCCACATTTTCGATTCGGGATGCAGGCGCATGGCGTCCTTGGTCTGGCTGATCAGGGCGGTGGCGGAGGAGTATTTCTCCCAGCAGCCTCTTCTGCCGCAGTTGCAGGGCACGCCGCCGAATACGATCACGGTGTGGCCCATTTCGCCCGCCGCGTAGTTCACGCCGGTCACCAGCTTGCCGTTTACGATGATGCCGCTGCCCACGCCCGTGCCGAGGGTGACCATCACGAAGTCCTTCACGCCCTGTCCGCAGCCCGCAACGGCCTCGCCGAGGGCGGCGCAGTTGGCGTCGTTATCGAAATACACATTCTCAATGCCCGTGCGCACCCGCAGCAGTCTGTAGGCGGGCACGTTATCAAAGCCTAAGTTGTTGGCGAACTCGATGAGCTCCAGCGCCTTGTTCACGGAGCCGGGGGTGCCTACGCCGATGCTCCGGATGTCGTCTTTCGTAACGCCGAGCTTTTCCATGGCCTCCCTGATAGCGTCCGCCATGTCGTCGAAGATGGCCTCCGCCGGGCGGGGCGCGTTGGTCTTGCGCTGCGCCTTGGCAACGATCCTGTTGTTTTCGTCAATGATCCCGACCACGATATTCGTTCCGCCGAGATCCACACCGATTCTGTACATGAAGTGTTACCTCCTTAAATCTATTCTTATCTTAATGAGAAATGAGGAATGAGAAATGAGGAATGGATCGAAATCGCGAATTTTCTGATTCGCGCCGAATCGCGTCGGACTTCACACAATTCCTAATTCCTAATTCCTAATTCCTAATTATTTTCAGTGCCATTCTTCCAGAATATTGGGCGCGCCGTCGTCCTCGTCCACGTCCATACCCAGGCTCTGCATCAGTTCCTTTGCCGCCGAATAGCCCATGCGCTTCTGGCGGTTGTTCATGGCGGCGGTCTCAATGATGATCGCCAGGTTGCGCCCGGGGGTCACGGGCACGGTGGTCACCGGGATGTTGATGCCCAGCACCGTCATATATTCGTCCTCCAGCCCCAGCCGGTCGTATACCTTGTTTTCGTTCCACGTTTCCAGCTTGATGATCATATTGATGCGCTCGGTCATTTTCACCGCGCCGATGCCGAATATGTTGCGGGCGTTGATGATGCCCACGCCCCTGAGCTCTATAAAGTGCCGGATGTTATCGGGCGCCGAGCCCACGAGGCTCTTGGACGAAACGCGCCGAATCTCCACGGCGTCGTCCGCGATCAGGCGGTGGCCGCGGTTGATCAGCTCCACGGCGGTCTCGCTCTTGCCCACGCCGGAATCGCCGATGATCAGTATGCCCTCGCCGTAAACCTCCACCAGCACGCCGTGCCGGGTGATGCGCTCCGCCAGCTCCACGCCGAGGTAGGCGATGAGCGTGCTCATGCAGCTCGAGGTGGATTCGTTCGTCCTGAGCACGGGCACCTCGTAGATTTTCGCCTGCGCCAGCATTTCGGGCATGGGCTCCAGCCCGCGGGTGATGATCACGCAGCTCGGCTTTGCCTCCAGCAGCCGCTGAAAGCTCTCGGTTTTTTCCGCGTCCGTGAGCGAATTGAGATAGCCGTATTCGCCGAGCCCCAGAAACTGCACGCGCTTCGGGTCGAAGAAGCGGTCGTGCCCGGCCAGCATCAGCCCCGGGCGGTTCACGTCGCGGGAGGAGATGAAGATCACCGAGGGGTCGTTCGGCACGTAGAGGATCTCAAGGCCGTTATCCTTGATCATTTTTTCAAGGGTTACGCTGTATGTTTTCGCCAAAGCGGTTCACACTCCAATTCATACTCTTTTTCAGTATACAACAGAATAAAGAAGATTACAAATACTTTTTTGCTTGCCATACAAAAAATATTATGATACAATACGTTTTGATTCGTGAAAGGACGGTGTGGGAGATGAAAAGCGACGTGATCGTGATCGGCGCGGGGCCTGCGGGGCTCACGGCGGCGGCCTTTGCCGCGGCGCGGGGGCTCAGTGTGACCGTGTTCGATAAAAACGCCGTGCCGGGCAGAAAGCTGCGCATCACCGGCAAGGGGCGCTGCAACGTGACCAACGCCTGCACCCTAATCAGCGACCTGATGGAGAATATCCCGGGCAGCGGGCGGTTTTTATACAGCGCCTTTTCCCGCTTTATGCCCACGGACGTGATCGACCTCTTCGAGGGGCTGGGCGTGCCGCTCAAGATCGAGCGGGGCAACCGGGTGTTTCCGGTATCCGATAACGCCCACGATATCGCAAACGCGCTGGCGAAATACGCCGAGGACTGCGGCGCGGCCATTGTGACCGAAACCGCGGTGAAGGCGCTCGTGATCAAGGACGGCGCGGCTGCCGGCGTAAAAACGGCGGACGGCAAAACGCACGAGGCCCGTGCCGTGATCGTGGCCACAGGCGGGCTTTCTTACCCCGCCACCGGCTCCACCGGGGACGGCTACCGATTCGCCAAAGCGGCGGGGCATACCGTAACGCCGCTGCGCCCCTCTCTCGTGGGGCTGGAAACCGAAGAACCCCTCTGGCGCAGCGCGCAGGGGCTCACGCTGAAGAACGCCGCCATCACCGTGTACCGCGCCGATAATTACAAAGAGGTGTATAACGATTTCGGCGAGCTGCTGTTCACCCATTTCGGCGTTTCGGGGCCGGTGATACTCAGCGCCTCGGCACACCTGAGAGATATCGAAACGCAAAAATATATTTTAAGCATCGATCTCAAGCCCGCGCTGGACGAGAAAAAGCTGGACGCGCGCATCCTGCGCGAGATCGCCGCAGGCCCGGCGAAGAACCCCGCCAATATGCTGCGCACGCTGCTGCCCGCCTCCATGGTGCCCGTGATCATGGCGCTGTGGGGCGTGAGCCCCGGCATGCAGGTGAATAAGCTCACCCGGGAGCAGCGGCAGGCGCTCGTGTATCTCTTGAAGCATCTCGAGTCCCCGATCGCGGGGCTGCGGCCCATCGCCGAGGCCATCGTTACGGCGGGCGGCGTCAACGTGAAGGAGCTGGACCCGAAAACCATGCAGAGCAAGCTGGTTTCCGGCCTGTATTTCGCCGGCGAGGTGATCGACGCGGACGCCTACACCGGCGGCTTCAACCTGCAGATCGCCTTCTCCACCGGCGC
>CAMVBR010000205.1 GCA_947165755.1 uncultured Clostridia bacterium | reverse complement strand
TAACCTCCGGTTTTTATCAAATCAGTTTTGGAGGAAAACGATATGAAAGTCAATTATGCAGATGATCTTGTGAATACAAGAAAAATCATGAGCCGGTTTATCGTTCCGATGAAAGGCTCGCCGTTTGCGTTCCGCAAGGATGAAGCGTATGAGTCGCTCAAAAGAAGCATCGCGCAGTTCGGTGTGATCGAACCCATCACGGTCCTGGAGCCGGAGAGATATGTGCGAACCGACGGTAACTATCAGATCATCTCCGGCAGACGCAGATACGAAGCGTGCAAAGAGCTCGGCATCATCGACATCCCTTCTCGCGTGCTGCGTATGCCGGCTGACGACGCCATGATCGCGCTGATCGATATGAACCTCTGCCAGCGTACAGACATCCCGCCCAGCGAAAAGGGCGCAGCGTATAAACTGCGGTTGGATGCGATGAAACAGCAGGGGTATCGGACGGATCTGGAAAACGATCCGACTTTGTCCCAAGTCGGGACAAAGTTCAATGCCGGAAAAGAACTCAGCGAGACCACAGAGGACAGCCGAACGCAGATTTATCGGTATATCCGTATTACGGAGTTAAAACCGGAATTGCAAAAGCTGGTGGACGAGGGCAGGATCGCGATGAACCCGGCGGTGGAGCTGTCGTATCTGTCGGAAGAGGCGCAGAAGGCGGTGTACGACTACTACACCGAAAATGAAGTCACGCCCTCGTATTCGCAGGCGAATCAGATGAAAAAGCGCAGCGCCGAGGGCACACTCACGCCGGAAACAATGCTGCAGATTCTCGATCAGCCGAAGGCGAATCAGGTGGAGATGTTCCGCATCCCCCTTGAGCGCATCCGACCGTTCTTCGGTCCGAGGGTGCCGAAGGAGAAGATGTTGGACGTGATCGTGAAGGCGCTGGAATACTATGCGAAAGCGCAGGAGCGCAAAAGGAACAGCCGCGATGCGCGGTAAAATGAGCGTTTATCAAGCGAAAAAAGAGGTTATCGCCGAATTCTATTTTAACCTCATCTATTATTTACAACACGGCATAACCTCCGATTTTCAAAAAGAATTTACGGAGGTATTGAACCAATGAACGAAACCGAAAACAGAATCCCGCGGATGCGGACCTTACCCAAGGCGATGGAAGAGATCAAAGAAGCGGACCCCGGCACGCAGCTTACGCTGGCGACGCTCCGGAAGCTGGTGGACCGCGGCCTGATCGGCACCGTGCCCTTGGGGAATTACAGACTGGTCGATCTGGATAAGCTGCTGGCGCTGCTGTCAGATGGCGTCCCGGAGGAAGAGAATCCCCCGAAAATGCCCGTCGGCAGAAAACACCGGAACGCCTTTGCCGATTGACCACACATTTGTCAAATCTGAAGTCATTTGCTATGCTGAAAGCCGTCTCAAGATTGAGGCGGTTTTCAGATGAAGGAGTTATGAAAATGGCAACTTACGTTGAACGAAACGGCACTTATACGATCCAGGTTTCCGACGGCTTTGATTCCCGGGGCAATCGCGTACGGAAAAGTATGACGTGGAAGCCCGACCCCGGCATGAGCCAAAAGGCAATCAACCGCGAGCTTGCGAAACGGATGGCGATGTTTGAGGACGCGGTCCGCGCAGGAGAAGTCGGCGATCAGAATATCACGCTTGCCCAGTTTTCTGAAATCTGGCTCAGAGATTACGGCGCGATGCAGCTGAAGGATTCTACCTTTCAGAACTATAAAAAGCTTTTGGAAAGACGTATCCTGCCCGCGCTCGGCGCGATGAAGCTCTGTAAGATCCGTCCGCAGAATATCATTGCGTTTTATAACGATCTGCGCGATCCGGAGGCAAAGGAAAAAAGCTATTATCAGGCGGACGCAAAACTGAAAAAGTACCTGAAGGAACACAAAATCACAATGGAAAAGCTCAGTAAAACGACAGGGCTTGGATATTCAACCGTACGCAACATGATGAGTGGAAAGCACGTTTACGGGAGCACGATGGAAACGGTTGCAAAAGCGCTGGAAATCAATCCGAAACAGTATTTTACGAAAATCGACAGCGACACAACGCTTACAGGCTCCACCATCCTGTACCTGCACCATATTCTGCGGACGATGTTCACCTGCGCGGTACAGTGGCAGATCGTGACCTCCAACCCCTGCGAAAGGGTAAAACCGCCGAAGCAAAACCATAAGCGGGCGGCATATCTGGAGGAGGAAGACCTCGAACGGCTGTTTGCCTGTCTGGAATCGGTTGATATCGTATACCGAACGCTCATCACGCTGTACGTATCCACCGGGATGCGGCGAGGCGAGGCGCTGGGCTTAACGTGGAAGGACATCAATTTTGAGAAAAGCTTGATCGATATCAACAAATCGATGGTTTACGTGCACAACGACGGCGTAAAAATCGACACGCCGAAAAACGAAACCTCCAAAAGGGTGATCAAGGTGTCTCCCTCAACCATGATGCTGCTGCGGGAGTGGAAACAAACACAGGAAGGATACCGGCTGACCTACGGCGACCTTTATCACGATACGGGGTACGTATTTACAAACAAGCTCGGCAAACCCTTTCACCCGGACAGCATTTCGTCCTGGTTCGGCAGATTTGTGAGGGGAAACGACCTGCCGCCGATTCATCTGCATTCCCTCCGGCATACGAACGCCTCGCTGATGATCGCAAACGGGGTGGATGTGGAAACGGTCTCCAAACGGCTCGGCCACGCCGACGCGCAAACCACGATCACGATCTACACGCACCAGATCCGCACGGCGGACGCAGCGGCGGCGGAGATGCTGGACACTTTCGTTTCCGGCAGAAGAAAATAGGATGCGTGAACTCTTGAAACAATCGAAAAAACAAACCGGCAGGGCAGGCAAACAACCTGTCCTGCTCTGTTTCTATTATACGATACGTTGGCGCTGCATTCCATCGCCGTTTTGGCAAGATCGGCCAAAACGGTTGCCAATTTGGCAAGAATACTTTTGTCTTTTCCTTGCCGAATTTATGCCAATTTCAAAAACCGCCAACCTGCTCATTCTGGCAACACGACATTCGGGGTGGCAACAAGTGGCAACAAAGTGGCAACAAACGCAAAAATCAACTGGTTTTGGGTTCAATTTTTCGAGGCATAAAAAACCCACAATCCCTTGTCATATAAGGGATTGCGGGTTGGAGCTGGTGGTCAGAATCGAACTGACAACCTGCTCATTACGAATGAGCTGCTCTGCCATTGAGCCACACCAGCGCTTACGAAATGGTATTATACAGGAAACGAAAAAAATAATCAAGTATATTTTGAAAAATAATTAAAATAATTCTGTTGAAAAAATATGAAAATAATTCTGTTGAAAAAACATGAAAATAATTCTGCGAAAAACAATTAAAATAATTCTGTGAAAAAAATAGAATAATTCTTTTGAAAAATCATGAAAACGATCCGCGAGACGTTTCGCGCAGCCCCGCGCCGGGGTATGCGCCGGCGGCGGGGGCTTTCATTTGATACCCGTTTTCAAAATACATATTCCGCGCGGGGATGCGAATACTAAACGCGGAATATAACGGAAACGGAGAAAGATATATGCGGTTTTTATGGGCGTTTCTGATCGGCGGGCTGATCTGCGTTGTGGGGCAGGTGCTGATCGACAAAACCAAGCTGACCCCGGCAAAGATCCTCGTAGGGTACGTGGTGGCCGGGGTCGCGCTGGGGGCCTTCGGGGTATACGATAAGCTGGTGGACTTCGCCGGGAGCGGTGCGCGGGTGCCGCTGCTGGGGTTCGGCAATCTGCTGGCCACGGGCACGAAGGAAGCGGTGCTCGAAAAAGGCCTGCTCGGCGCCTTTACGGGGCCGCTCACCGCCGGGGCGGCGGGCATCATGGCGGCCGTGCTCACAGCGCTGGTAGTGTCGTTATTTACGAAACCGAAATCAAAATGAGAAGCCGGGATCTCATTTTATGAGGCGATTCATTTTATGAGGCCGCGAAACGCATTGCGGATCACGGCGAGCATATGGAACAGCCGCCCGTAGAGGTTGACGAACACGGTGAACATGCCCGTGCCGCGGGCGTCGACGCCGGGGGTGTTGATCACAAGGGCGGCATCCTGCCCCAGGCCGTTTTCGGCCAGCGTTTTCACCACGGCGGCGGCGATCTTCTCATTGCCCGCCGCGCTGGGGTGGATCCTGTCCGCGGCGAAGTCGGCGGCCGAATCGGTCAGGTACGCGGCCGCGTCCACGATCAGGATCTCGCCGGGGTGATCGGCGGCGAATTGACGGATCCTGGCGTTCATGCGCTCGGCGCCCGCAAGGTAGACCTCGCCCACGTAGCCGGTTTGGGGATTATAGATGGTTTGCACCAGCACGGCGGCGTCGGGGTTCAGGGCGCGGATCTTGGCCAGGATCTCGCCCAGATCGGCGTAAAAGCCGTCGGCAATCTGTTCGATCCGGGTGTAATCCTGTTTTACGATGCCGTCGTAAAGCAGGCCGTTGAGGTTGCCCAGCAAAAAGTTATTGCCGCCGATGGAGATATTGATGATATCCGCCTTTTCGATCGCGTCGCGCACCGCGGGGGTCTCCATGCGGCCCAGCAGGTTTTGGGTGGTGTGGCCGGGCACCGCGTAGTTTTCGTATTCGTAGCCCTCGGTATCGGCCACGATTCTGCCGTAGACCGCCTCACGGGGGTTGGCGAGCCCGGAGCCGAAGGCGATGGAATCGCCCAGCACAAGGTAGCGGGGCTGCGCGGCAGACGCGGCAAAGGGCAGCGCGCAGGCCAGCATACACACGGCGAGCAGCACGGACAACAGTTTTTTCATAAGAAATCCTCCTTTTTTTCTCTTCCGGCGCGAACGCGCCTTTATTTCATTATACCGTTTTTTATGAACGGATGCAATAAAATTGCGCGCTTGCCGATAAAAAAAGGCGCACAGTCCGTTTATTTGTACTTTTCATCTGATATTATAGGGGTATCAATCCACCGGAGGCCCTTATGATCTACCTGCGTTCCTTTCGACTCCCCTCG
>CAMVBR010000204.1 GCA_947165755.1 uncultured Clostridia bacterium | reverse complement strand
AAAAAATGAAATTTTTTATTCGCCTTTTTTATATGAATATTTATATCAAGTGATGATTTGAAGTCCATCTTGCAATCCTCCCCGCCCCATGCTATACTGAAATATGATTAAATAAAAAATAACCGTCCGGGATAGCAGCCGGACGAAGGGAGGCAAACAATGCTGTATAAAAAGAACGCGGAAAAAACGCTGTCCGACGCGCTCTTCCACTCCCCCACCGCCGAATACCGCGGCACGCCCTTCTGGGCGTGGAACTCGTTCCTCACGAAGGAGGAGCTCTGCCGCCAGATCGACGTTTTCAAGGAGATGGGGCTGGGCGGCTTCCACATGCACGTGCGCACGGGGCTGAAAAACCGCTACATGGACGCCGATTTTCTGGAGCTGGTAAAGGCCTGCGTTGCCCACGCGAAGGAAAACGAAATGCTGGCGTGGCTCTACGATGAGGACCGCTGGCCCTCCGGCGCCGCCGGCGGCCTCGTGACCAAGGACCCGCAGTACCGCGCCCGCTGCCTGCTGTTCACCAACGCCTTAAAAGCCGAAAACTATCAGGTGAACGATTCCCGCGCCGAGGGCGGCCGCTCCGAAAACGGCAAGGTGATCGCCGCCTACGACGTGCGCCTGAACCCCGACGGCACGCTGCAAGGCTACGCCCGCATAGGCGAAAACGACGAGGCGAAGGGTGAAAAGTGGTACGCCATGCTCGAGATCCACCAGCCCTCGAGCTGGTACAACGACCAGACCTACGCCGACACGCTCAACAAGGCCGCCATCGAGCGCTTTATCGAGGTAACCCACGAGGCCTACGCCGGGGCCGTGGGCGACGAATTCGATAAAACCGTGCCCGCCATTTTCACCGACGAGCCCCAGTTTACCCGCAAAAAACGGCTGCTCACCAGCTTTGCCGCCCCCGAAACGGACGTCACCCTCCCCTGGACCGACGGCGTGCCCGCAGGCTTCAAAGCGGCCTACTGCTACGATATCCTCGATCACCTGCCCGAGATATTCTGGGAGCTGCCCGAGGGCAAAATTTCGGCGCACCGCTACCGCTACCACGATTATATCACCGAGCTGTTCGCCGAATCCTTTGCCGATACCGTGGGCGGCTGGTGCAAGGCGCACAATATCTCCCTCACCGGCCACATGATGGAGGAGCCCACCCTGCGCAGCCAGACCGCCGCCATCGGCGAAGCCATGCGCTCTTACCGGGGCTTCGGGCTGCCGGGCATCGATCTTTTATGCAACAGCCACGAATTCACCACCGCCAAGCAGTGCCAGAGCGCAGTGCATCAGTTCGGCCGCGAGGGCATGCTCTCGGAGCTCTACGGCGTAACGGGCTGGGACTGCGATTTCCGCACCTACAAGCATCAGGGCGACTGGCAGGCCTGCCTCGGCGTGACCGTCCGCGTGCCGCATCTTTCGTGGTACGCCATGCACGGCGAAGCCAAGCGCGACTACCCCGCCTCCATCAGCTACCAGAGCCCGTGGTATAAGGAATATTCCGCCGTGGAGGACCACTTCGCCCGCGTCAACGCCGCCCTCACCAGAGGCCGGCCCATTGTGAAGGTAGGCGTGATCCACCCGGTGGAGAGCTATTGGCTCCACTGGGGCCCCAACGACAAAACCGACACCTTATGCGCCGATATGGACGACCGCTTCCTCTCCCTTGCCACATGGCTGCTGGAGGGCTGCGTGGATTTCCATTACGTGTGTGAATCGCTGCTGCCCACGCTGTGCGAAAAAGGCGGCGCGCCGCTGAAGGTGGGCGAAATGGCCTACGATACCATCATCGTGCCCGCCTGCGAAACGCTGCGCTCCACCACGCTCGACCGGCTGGAGGCCTTCAAAGCCGCCGGCGGCCGCCTCATTTTCCTCGGCAAGGCCCCCACGCTGGCGGACGCCGTTCCGAGCGAGCGCGGCAGAGCGCTTTACGCGCAGAGCGAAAACGTGGAATACGCCCGCGCCGCCGTGCTGCAGGCGCTGGAGCCCGAAAAGACGGTGGATATCCGCTATCTTGACGGCCGCGCCGCCGACCGCTATATGTACCAGCTGCGGCAGGATACGGACGGCAGATGGCTCTTCATCGCCCACACCAAAGAGCCGGGCAATAAAGACCTTTCCAGCCGCGCCCATATCCTTCTGCGCCTGAAGGGCGAGTTCGCCCCCGTGCTCTACAATACCGAAACCGGCGATATCACGCCCCTGGGCGCCGATTACGAAAACGGCTGCACCGTGATCAAGACCGTTCTTTACGGCTACGATTCCCTTCTCTTAAAGCTGCTGCCCGGCCGCGCCGAAGCGCCCGCCGCCTTCCCCGAGGAGACCCGCGGCAAGCGTACCTGCATTCTGCGGCCGGCATCCGTTGCCCTCGACGAGCCCAACGTGCTTTTGCTGGACCGCGCCGAATACGCGCTGGACGGCGGCGACTTTGCCCCTGCCGAAGAGATTTTGCGGCTCGATAATATCTGCCGCAGGGCGCTGGGCTTCCGCCCCCGCGGCGGTCAGGTGGTGCAGCCCTGGGCAAGGCAGAGCGAAACCGTAACCCACAGCATCACGCTGAAATTCACCTTCGAGAGCGAGATCGCCGTTTCCGGCGCCTGCCTTGCGCTGGAGGACGCCGACAAGGCCGGGATAACCCTGAACGGCGAAGCCGTGCCGAACGACGTGATCGGCAATTACGTGGATATCGAAATCTATAAAGTGGCGCTGCCCGAAATCAAAAAGGGGCGCAACGTGCTCACGGTCACCTGGCCCTTCGGGCGCAACACGGACGTGGAAAACTGCTTCATTCTCGGCAATTTCGCCGTAAAGACCGAGGGCGAAACCGCGAAGATCACCGGTTTCGATACCACCGCCTCCTTCGGCGACCTTACGCAGCAGGGCTTCCCCTTCTACGGCGGAAACGTGATCTACCACTTCCCCGTGGAGCTGCCAAAGGGCAAAGGCACACTGCGCGTTTCCGATTATAAAGGCGCGCTGATGAAGGTTTCCGTGGACGGCAAGCCGGTGGGGCGCATCATCTACCCGCCCTACGACCTGCCCATTTCGGCCGCCCCCGGCAAACACGAAATCGAAGTCACCCTGTATCTGCACCGCTACAACACCTTCGGCCCGCTGCACCTCGTCAATGAAAGAGAAAGCTGGCACGGCCCCGGCGCGTGGCGCACCGAGAACGAAAACTGGAGCGAGCAGTACGTGCTGCGCCGCACCGGCATCATGAAATCCCCCGAAATTTTCATCGAGACAGAATAAGACAAATTTTTCACACAAGATCCGCTATCATATGGATGGCGGATCTTTTTTTCGCTCCGTAGGCGCAAATAGCGTCGCCCTTGGCGACGCCGCGATATGCAGCCTGACGGCTGCGCGATATGCTTTTGCATCCTCGCCAAAGGCGAGATATGCAAAAGTGCGAATAACCTCGGGTGCGATATGCGCCTGCGGCGCGTGATAAGTTACAGGCTGCATATCATATCGCATTGCGAAGCAATATATCGCGCTGCGCAGCAGCATTTTATAAGATTTGAAAGAAGAAAGGACAACCCATGGAAATCACACAGCAAGGCAACACGGTCACGCTCCTGCTAACGGGGGAGATCGACCACCACACGGCGAAGGGGCTGCGGCAGGCGGCGGACGACGCGCTGATCACCCGGCGGCCCGAGGAACTGGTGCTGGATTTTTCCGGCGTTACGTTTATGGATTCCTCGGGCGTGGGGCTGGTGATGGGCCGCTACAAGACCGCGCGGTCCCTCGGCTGCGGGGTCACGGTGAAGGGGCTCAGGCCCCGCGATGAAAAAATCATGCGTTTATCTGGGCTTTCGGCCCTTGTGACGTTCATATAACGGAGGTACGAAATGAAAAAAATAAACCACTGCAAGATCACGATCCCGGCAAAATCGGTGAACGAGGGCTACGCCCGGGCCGCTGTGGCAGCCTTCGCCGCGCTGGCGGACCCCACGCTGGAGGAGCTGAGCGATATCCGCACCGCGGTGAGCGAGGCGGTCACCAACTGCATCGTGCACGCCTATCACGAAAAGGCGGGCCTGATCTACATAGACCTGACCCTCACCGAGGATAACACGCTCAAGATCCGCGTGAAGGACAAGGGCTGCGGCATTGCCGATATCGCGCAGGCGCGCCAGCCCCTCTTTACCACCGCCGGGGAGGAGCGCTCGGGCCTCGGCTTTACGGTAATGGCGAGCTTTTCGGACAAGCTCGCCGTGCGCTCCGCCGTGGGCAAGGGCACCACCGTGACCATCACCAAGCGTCTGCAGGGCCGCCCGGCATGAAGCTGACAAGCGAACGGCAGGCGCTGGTGGAGCAGAATTTAGGGCTGGTGCACGCCTGCGCCAACCGCTTCCGGGGGCGCGGTGCCGAATACGAGGATCTGTTTCAGGCCGGGTGCGTGGGGCTGGTGAAGGCGGCCGGGGGCTTTGACGAGGCCCTCGGCTATCGGTTTTCCACCTACGCCGTGCCCGCCATTCTCGGCGAGATCAAGCGCATTTTCCGCGACGGCGGCAGCGTGAAGATCGGGCGCACCTCCAAGGAGCGGGCGGTGCGCCTGCTGAAGCTGCAGGAGGAGCTCACCCTGCGCCTCGGGCGCGAGCCCGGCATACTTGAGCTGGCCGCCGCGGCGAATATGGACGTGAGCGAGGCTGCGGCGCTGATGAGCGCCTGCCTGCCGACGGTATCGCTCACACAGGAGGAGGACCCGGATACCGATATCCCCACCCCATCCCCCGAAGAAAGCCTCACTCGCCGTATGGACCTCAGGCTGGCGCTTTCGGCGCTTGAGGAAGACGAGCGCGCGCTGCTGGCGCTGCGCTACGAGCAGGGCCTTACCCAAACCGAGACCGCCGTGCGCCTCGGCATGACGCAGGTGCAGGTATCGAGAAAAGAAAAACGCATCCTTCTGAAGCTCAGAGAAAGGATGCGATGAGGTTCAAATTACAGTTTATCGCGCTGATAGCGCGAAGCTGCAAGCTACAAGCTGCAAGCACAGTTG
>CAMVBR010000203.1 GCA_947165755.1 uncultured Clostridia bacterium | reverse complement strand
ATATAGTTGAAAGGGCGGTGAGAACGTGACGGAATTTGAGCGGCTTTTCCTTGAAAACAGGAATTTTATATTCAAATATCTGATGAAGCTCACCCGGGACGCCGCGCTTTCCGAAGAGCTGACGCAGGAAACCTTTTTTCGCGCGTATATGAATTTCACAGCCCTTCGTGAAAAAGAAAAAGCGCCCGCGTGGCTGTGCCGGATCGCCCGAAACACGTATTTTTCCCGGCTGCGAGAGCAAAAGAATACCGTTCCTCTGGAATATGCCGAAGCGCTGCCCTCGCCCGACGACGTGGAGCAGACCTGTGAACGCCGGGAACTCTCGCAAAAAGCTCTTGTGTGCCTGTATGAACTGGAAGAACCGTATAGGGAAGTATTCATGCTGTCCGTATTCGGCGGCGTTTCGCTGAAAGAGATCAGCGCTTTATTCGGAAAAAGCGAAAGCTGGGCGCGCGTCACGTTTTACCGGGCAAAACAGAAACTTTCGGAAAGAATGAGGGAACGATATGGATTGTAACGTAATTCAGGATCTGCTGCCGCTGTACGCAGACCGCTGCTGCAGCGACGAAAGCGCCGCGCTGGTAGAAGAACACCTTACAGGGTGCGCCGCGTGCGCAGCGGTTTATGAATCGATGCACAAACCGGAAATGACCGATGTTACGGGAACATCGACCGACTTGCCTTACAAAAAAGAGCTGCACAGAATTCGTGAATTCAGAGGATCGATCCTCAATTCTGTTCTTCTGATTGTTTCCTTCGCGGTGATCACCGTTGGGGTCGCGCTGGAATCCGCCACGCCGAATGACGGACCGCGACTTGTCAACGGCTATTGGGCGTTTACGCTGGTGATTCCCGCTACGGGTTTTCTGCTGTCGCTGACCAACTGGTTTTTCGCGCGGTTTTATAAAAGCCGAAAACGCTTTTCAACCTGTACGATGCTCGTCGTGCTCTTGTTTGTTCTCGGCGCGACCGTTTGGGCGGCGCTGCACTACGGATTTATCGGCGGATACGGATTTATAAACACGGTTTCTGAGGGATTGCGTTTTCTGCTTATTATGACGTGGCGTATTTATCCCTTCGGTTTTTTGCTGACAACAGTATTCTGCGCGGCGGCAAAGCTGCTTTCAAATCTCTACGCAAAAATGCTGGGGAAGGAGTAATCGGTGAAGACAGAGGACGGTTCCATGTCTTGACCTGAAATATCAACAAAAGACAAGGAACCGTCCCCCCGTCTTGTACAATTTGTCGATCTTGTGTTAAGCATAATTAAATAAGGATGGGAGACATACTTATGAAAAATAAAATGAAGGTCGTTATATCAGTAGTATTATCCGTTCTTTTGCTGGTTCAGCCTCTTACGGTAGGGGCAGTCGCTTTACAACCGGAGGAACAGATTCCCTCTTTAGAAGAGGAGTTCCCGGCTGAAGAGGAACAGGAAGCGGAATTGCCCAAACGGCCGGAAACCGTAACTTTAGGCGAGATCGCTTCTTTACGCACCGGCAACACAAAGACCTTTACTCGTTCGGACGGCACGAAGGAAGCCGCCGTATATTCCGAGGCCGTTCATTTCAAAGATGAGAACGGCGCGTATCGGGATTACGATAACACGTTGGCTGCTATCGACGGCGCTTCCGCATACGTTCCCCTGCAAAACGACGTTGAATTCCGCTTTGCCGAAGCCTCCGGCGGCAAAACGCTCATAAGCGCGGCTAAGGACGGATATACGCTTGCATGGACTTTTGAAGACATGAAAACGCGAACAGGCAAAATCAGCAAGCCCCTTGTTGACGACGCACCGGAAACGCTCGACCGTTTTTCCTCCGAAATCGTTTATTCCGACGTTTTTGCCGATACCGATCTGCAATACGTCCTTTCCGGTTCAAAATTAAAAGAAAACATCATCCTTACCGGCAGAAACGCGCCGTGCGCGTTCACCGTGCAATTCACCTGCGAGGGGTTGAAGCCGATCCTGCGGGAAGATCAGAAGGCAATTTTGCTTTCGGCGCCTTCCGGAGAACCCGTATTCACGGTGGAAGCGCCCTTTGCCGTGGACGCGGACGGCGCTGCCGATACGTCGCTTCGTTACGAACTGACCGACGTAAAGGGCGGCGGCTTTACCGCCGTTTTGAAGCTGGACCCCGCGTGGCTCTATGCGGAGGACCGGGCATACCCCGTAACGGTGGATCCGATCATGCTTACATCGCAAGAGCTTTCGGCGGCGTACACGCAATCCGCCTACGTGGCTTCCGCCACGCCGAACGCCACCTACGGCCAGGGCGGCGCGAACTACGAGGGCAGCCTTTACGCGGGGTATTTTACCGGCAAAAACAAAATGCGCAGCTTCATCCGGTTCAACCTGCCCCCGCTCGGCACGGGCGACCGGATCATAGGCGCTACCATGGAGCTGTTTATGCACAGGGCGGGGGATCTCACGCTCACGCTGCATAAGGTAACCGAGGCGTGGCAGCAGAATACCGTGTGCTGGAACAATATGCCCGCATGCGAAACCACGATCATAAGAGACTTTAAGGTGATCAACAGCCCTTCGGATGATCAGATTTTGGATCTCGATATCACGCAGCAGGCCGTGGATTGGTATGAGGGCGGCGATAACTACGGCCTGATGCTCAAATCCACAAACGAATCAACGTCAAACGTCGCATGGTTCTTTTCCTCCGGCTATACCAGCTATTCCAATAAGCGTCCCCTTGTTGTTATAGAATACCGCAATCTCTCGGGGTACGAAGATTACAACACCTATATCGGCTGCGCAGCGGGGCGCGGCACGGCGGACGTAAACACCTTTACCGGTAATCTTGTTGTGTCGCAGCCGCTCACCGTGGACAACGGCGGTTTAAGAATGCCCGTACAGTTCAACGCAACATATAATCTGAACGCCGGTGGGGATCCCCCCGGCCTGCTCGGCAAGGGCTGGAAGCTGAATTACCAGATGTTCATCCGCCCGAACCCGAATATCGATTCCAATTCCACCGAAGAGGAAAGAAAGTATAAGTATTATTTTGAAGACGGCGACGGTACGCAGCACTACTTTTACTTTGAAGACCTGAACGGTACCGAGGGCACGGATGAAGACGGCCTCGGCTATACGCTCACGGTGGATACCTCCGTTTCCGAAACCAGCCACACCGGAATCCGGTACGTTATAACAGATAAAACAGATTACCGCATGGAATTCAACGGCTACGGCAACCTGCGCTACCTGCGGGACTCGGCCGGAAATACGGCAACTCTGACGTATGAAGTCATTCAGGTGAATGGGCACGCCTATGAAAGGCTGCAGTCCGTGTCCGACGGCGCTTCCCGATTATACGCCGTTTTTTACGACGATACATCTTCTCCTTATATCAAAAAAATACGCGCTCCGGGAAGCCGCGATACGCTGTTTACCCGGACAGGTGAATATTTGAGCTCGGTAAAGTACCCCGATAACAAGACGGTTACTTATTCTTACGACGCTTCTACGCATGGCTTATCCGCCGTCAACGGTTTTGACGGTACCTCCGCCGTGGTCTCTTATACCGGAAGCGCCGTTAACCGCGTAGAGGAGCTCAAGCGTGTTTCGGGGAGTATTACGGACGAAAAGTATACCTTTGCATATCATCCAAATCAAACGGAGATCACCGATAAGCAGAATCGGCAATTCACCTATCAGTTCAATACGTGCGGCCAGACCACCGGGCTTGTAAGCAACGCCGCGGGGGAAGCGACGGCGTTTACCAGCGTGGAGGGCAACTGGCCCGATAACCCGAGCGCGAACAAGCTGCTTTCGGCGTCAAAAACGCAAAGATCCGTAAAAAACTACGTTGAGAATTCCGGGGTCAATAACGGTTTATCTCCGTTTTACAAGCGCAGCAGCGCCGGAAGCGGAACCGGTACGCTCAGCGTTGATACAACCTATGGGCATTATTCAAAAGCTTCATTGAAGCTGGTAAAAACCGCTGCTTCCACGGGTACGGTACACGTGCTGCAGGACGTGTACGTACCGGCCGGCACCTATACGATATCCGCGTTTTTCTCCACAAATGGCGCAGCTCTTTCGGTCAGCGCGCCGGTATTATTCGCGGAAGCCGTCAATACTTCGAATAATTCCTACAGCGGCCGCAAAGCCGGCGACAAGCTGGAGCAAACCGGGAACGGCAAATGGGAACGGATGAGCCTGACCGTTACGATCGCAAGCGGACAATACCTGCGCTTTTGCGCGGGCTTTGACGCCAACACCTACGGCACACTGTGGATCGATGATATTCAGGTGGAGCAGGGCTACGGCGTCAGCGGGTATAATATTCTTGAAAACCCCGAATTTCTGAACGGCGTCGACGGCTGGACGGTGACCGCCGCCTCCCACGCCATCGCAAACACGTCTCTTACCGGATTTACAAAATGCGTGCGGCTGAATACCGCTCTGGGCGACAGCTGCAGTATTACGCAGTCCGTGCCGTTCAACGGTGTAAAGGGGCAGGTGTTCAGCGTAGGCGCATGGGCAAACGCCTATTCGGCGCCGCTGATGAATTCCAAGGTGTTTTTGGGCAGCCAATACCCGAGCTACAAGCTGAAGGTATCGCTTTTCAGCGGCTCGCGGCCCGCAGGTTCCGCCGAGGCGGAATACAACCCGAACCTGAACGTGATGCAGTTTCAAAGCATGCGTGTGGCGGCCACGAGAGCTTTCGACAGGGTGGAGGTCGCCTTCCTCTACGACGGCAACTGCAACCGCGCCTTTCTTACCGGCGTTTACTGCCTGCCCGAGGAATACGGCGAAACCTACACCTACGACGATAACGGCAACCTGATCTCGGCGGCGTCGGTCAGCGGCGGCAGCTCTGGTTTCGGTTACGCCTCAAACAATCTTGTGGCTTCCGCTTCCGAGACCAACGCCCGAAACTTTGTAGGCTATACCGCCGAGCATCTGGCAACCGCCGCAGTGAACACATCGCGCGGTATGTACAAGATCCACCGGGACGGCAACAATAACGTGGAATGGGTCACACTGCAGCCCGCCCGCCG
>CAMVBR010000202.1 GCA_947165755.1 uncultured Clostridia bacterium | reverse complement strand
CGCATGATCACCAGATACGCGATCACCTCCACCGCGAAGGTCATGATCCACGAGATGGGGTAGGAGACGTAAACGGTGGAAAGGGTATGGTATTCGGGAATGCGGAACACGGTAAGGATCCATACCACGCGGAACACGCACACGCCCAGCACGGTCACGGCCATGGGCATGGCGCTGCGGCCCATGCCGCGCAGCACGCCGGTCATCACCTCCATCACGCCGTCCAAAAAGTACAGGGTGCTGATAAAGCTCATGCGCAGCATGCCGATCTTTATGGCCTCGGCGGAATCGGTGATGTAGATGCCCAATAGCTGCCGCGAGAAGAGATAGGCCGCGTTGCCGAGCGTGAGCCCCACAACGGTAACGCACACAAGGCAGATGAGCGTGATGCGGCGGATGCGGTGATACAGCTTTGCGCCGTAGTTCTGGCCCGTAAAGTTGGTGGCGGTCTGCTGGAAGGCGTTCATGCTCATATACACAAAGCCCTCTATGTTGCCGGCCGCCGCGTTGCCGCTCATGGCCACGCTGCCGAAGGAATTCACCGACGACTGGATCAGCACGTTGGAAATGGAGAACATGGCCCCCTGAATGCCCGCCGGCAGGCCGATGCGGATCATGCCCGCCAGATGCTTTTTCGAGATCCGCATATCCCGCAGAAACAGGCGGCACATATCGTCACGCCGCATGAGGGCGATCACCACCAGCACGGCGGAAACCGCCTGCGAAATCACGGTGGCCAGCGCCACGCCCGCCACGTCCATTTTGAACGCCACCACGAAAAGCACGTTCAGCAGCACGTTGAGCACGCCCGCGATGGAGAGAAAGAGCAGCGGGCTGCGGATATCGCCTGCCGCCCGCAGAATGGACGCGCCGAAATTATACACCATGCTCACCGTCATGCCGCAGAAATAGATCTGCATATAGCTCACGCTCTTGTCGAGCACGTCCGGCTGGGTGCCCATCCACGTTAAAAACAGCCGCGCACAGGAAAGCCCCACGGCGGTAAGCGCCAGCCCGCCGATCACGGCGGCGGGGAGGGCGGTATGCACCGTATCGTGCACGTCCTCGTAGCTGCCCGCGCCGATGCCCTGCGCCACCAGCACGCCCGCGCCCACCGAAAGGCCGATGAACAGCGTTACGATCAAATTGATAATGGAGCCGGTGGCCCCCACGGCGGCCACGCTCAGGCTGCCCGAAAACCGCCCCACGATCACAAGATCCGCGGCGTTGAACAGCAGCTGCAGAATGCCCGTGAGCACCACGGGGATCGCGTAAAGGATGATCTTTTTGGTAAGCGGGCCTTCGCACATATAGGCGGCGGATTTGTTCATAATATACTCCGGTCTTTTTGATTCAGACTGTAATTATAAGTTGTACAAAATCAAATGTCAATAAAAAATTGATCCGCGGCTTCCGGCACTTGTAAAAAAATCGGTTATGTGCTAAAATAAACCGCATAAAACCGAAGGAGCCGTATTATGTTTTATCAGTATCACGATAAGCTGACCGAAACGCCGCTGGAGCAGGCCGACCGCACCCGTCTCACCGTGGGGTTCGTTTCGGGCGAGGCGCTTGCCGCCATAGCGCCCTCGCTGGGGTTTGCGCCCTCCGCCGTGCAGGCCTGCGCCAGCATGCACAAATATTTCCGCTCCGGCGTGGAGGTATACGACGATTATACCTTTACCCAGCTTCGGGTGGCGGACCCCGAAGCGGAAGACAGCCGCCACTGCTGCGTGGCGCTGTTTATCAAGCGGGATCTGATCGTGCTGGTGGACGTGGAGGACCCCGATAACACCATCCGCGGAAAATTCATGGGCGTGCTGGGCCGGTATACCGAGGCCACCGCCACGCAGGAAAAGCTGCTCTACGCCTTTTTTGACGCGCTCGTGCAAAACGATACCCAGTTTCTGGAGCGCACCGGCCTCGAGATCTCGGCGCTGGAGGAGGATCTGATCCACAACGATACGGATAAGGATTTCAACGTGGATATCCTGGATCTGAAGAAGATGCTGCTCGTCAAGCATAATTTCTACGAGCAGCTGCTGGATATCACCGAGGAGCTGGTGGAGGACGATAACGACCTGTTCCCCGACGGGGAGCTGCGCTACCTTGCCAACATCTCCACCCGCATCACGCGCCTTCGGGAGGACGTGGATTCGCTGAGCAATTCGGTGGTGCACCTGCAGGACGCGTACCAATCCACGCTGGATATGAAGCTGAACAACACCATGAAGATCTTAACGGTGCTCACCACCGTGTTCTTTCCGCTCACCATCATCGTGGGCTGGTACGGCATGAATTTCGACAGCATGGTGGAATTCCACTGGCGCTTCGGCTACCTGTATGTGATCGGCCTTTCCGTGGCCGTGGTGGCGGCGTTCTGGATATTGGCAAAGAAGATGAAGTGGTTCAAATAAACGGCGTCGCGGATCGATTTTATTTGGATCGGAAGGATCTCTGTTTTCGGTGGGTGAAATGAACGAAACGATCGAATTTACAAAAGGGCCCCTTGCGCTGACCCAAAATATTTCCGTTGCCGTGTTCGATTTCGACGGCACGATCTCCACCCTGCGCTGCGGGTGGGAAAACGTGATGCGTCCGCTGATGCTGGAGTGCATCGCCGGGGGCGGGGAACCCTCCGCCGCGCTCAAGGAAAAGGTGGATCGGTATATAGACGAATCCACCGGCATTCAAACCGTATACCAGATGGAGTGGCTCGCCGCCGAGGTGGCCGCAGCCGGTGGCCCCCAACGGGATAAGTGGTGGTATAAGGAAGAATACAACCGCCGCCTGACGGCTTACATCGCCGCAAAGAAAAACGCTCTCGCCGCCGGCGCAGCGCCGCCGGAATCCTGCCGCATCGCCGGGGCGGCGCAGTTTTTGCGCGCCCTGAAAAACGCGGGCGTGGAGCTGTATCTCGCCAGCGGCACCGACCACGCCGACGTGTGTGAGGAAGCCCGTCTTGTGGGGGTATACGATCTGTTCACCGAGGTGCGCGGCGCGCCCGCCCACGCGGCGGCCTGCTCCAAAGAGGCGGTGCTCAGGCTGCTGTTTGAGGAAAAGGGCCTTGCGGGCGGAAACGTGCTGGTGGTGGGCGACGGTAAGGTCGAGATCGCCCTCGGCCATGCGCACGGCGCGTATACACTGGGCGCCGCCACAAACGAGGCGGCCCGCCGGGGCGTGAACCCTGTGAAGCGCCGCAGGCTTATCGCCGCCGGCGCCGACGCCATCGTGGGGGATTTCACCTGCACAGAGGCGCTGACGGCATTGTTTTGCCCGGAATCGGCAGCGGCTTCCCGGAAATAGTGAAATAATGATACAGCCGGGGGCCGGTTCCGTAAGGAACCGGCCCCCGTTTCGTGTCGTCTGCGTTTTTTTGCGGCGTCGTTTTTTGCTTCGGCCGGTCAGGCGCAGTTCTTGTTGATCAGCGCCACAAGATCGCCCACGGTTTTCACCTTCGGCAAGAGGCTGTCGGGCAGCGATACGCCGAATTCCTCCTCGAGGGCCATGGCGATATTCATCAGGTCGAAGGAGCTCGCGCCGATATCGTTGCGAAGCGACGTGCTCTCCGTGATCTGCTCGGGCTCGGCCTCCACGTAGTCGAGAATGATCTCTCTGATCCTGTCCATCATAGTTTCATTTCCTCCATGATCTCCCCGAGGGTTTTTTCGGGGTTTTCGATTCCTTTCATAATGGCCTGCACCGCGCCCGCGTGAAAGGCGCGCACCTCCTCGTCTGAGGAGAGCCACAGGCGGTGGATATAGCTGAACACGTACTGCCCCGAATGGGGGTCCCGCATGGTGACGGTATACAGCGGCATCACGTAATGCCCGAAATTATAGCCGATGTACGAATACTGCCGGTTTCCGAAGGTATCCGCCTGCAGCGGCAGATATGAAAACATGGAGCAGATCGGCGACTGCATCTGCGTGATGTGGTAGCGCTTGAGCTCTTCCCGGCGCATGGACGTGAAGGGCACGTCCGAATGGCGGAACAGAAAGGCCTGCGTTTCGCTGAGCTGCGAGATGGCCTCGCGGAAGGTTTTTTCCTCGGGCAGTATCTCGCGCCACGGCATCGGGGAGGCCAGCGTGCCGCCGCAGCGCTTTTCCTTCACCGTGCGCCGCCGGGGGCAGAGCACCCAGAAGGTGGTATCGTTGACGCGGCGGTTGATGCGGGAGAAATTCAGGCGCAGGCCGAGCTGGATCACCCATTCCGCGCTGATGCCGTTTTCCTCCACGAAGGCCGTGATCTTCGCGCTCTCCTCATCCGTGAGGTGCAGCTTTACGAAATGCGTTGTATCCTTGATCGGCAGCCCTACGAAGGGCATGGTCATATTCTTTTGACGCAGCAGTTTTCTCTGCCGGTCCAGAATGCCGGGGCCGTTCACGAAGCACATGGTGGGGCGGCGGTCCATCACCATCCAGTCTGCCAGTATCTTCGTTTCCGCCTCCAGCCGCTGCTCCAGCGCGGGGTTATCCTGCTCGTTCTTTATGATATCCTCATATTTCGCCAGCGGCTTCGGCAGCGGGCTGCCCGAAGCAAGGGCGTCGTAAACCGCCATCAGGTCCTTGAAGAACGTAAACGTGGCCATGGCGTCCATGATCATGTGCGATACGCAAAGGTAGATCCCGCTGCCGCCCTCGGCGCTGCGGAAGAAGACGATGCGGAAGGTTTCGCCGTCGAACACCTCCAGCTTCTTTTCGGCGTCCGCGTTGAAATAGGCGTCCTGCGCTTCCCGGGAGGAAAATTCCTTTACAAGGATCTTTTCGAGCCGGTAATCCTCCAAAAAGAACTCCCTGAGCTGCGTACCCTGCCGGAACAGGCGCAGACGCATGCAGTCGTTGCGGCGGATCTCTATATTCACGGCGCGGGCCAGCAGGCCGAAATCCAGCGCGTCCTCAAATACGACGGCGCAGGGGATCTGGGTGGCCTGCATGTGCATCGTATACTTCCACATGAACGCCACCATTTCCTGTGAATGGATCAGGCGGTAAACGGTCTCGTTGTTTTTTGGCTTCATTTTGCACCTCCGGCGACGCAG
>CAMVBR010000201.1 GCA_947165755.1 uncultured Clostridia bacterium | reverse complement strand
GGGGACCGGGAAACGCAGGAGATCGAGCCGAAGATCGTCTACAAAAAGAACGGGCATATCCTTTACGATTTAGGCGAGATCGCCGCGGGCTGGCCGTTGGTGCGCGCTTCCGATCCGCGCAGACGGAACCAGCGGGTGATCCTGCGCTACGGCGACGTATTGGACGGGGATAACGAGCTTGACCTGCACTATACGGGCGGCGACTGGCGCGCCCAGACGGACTGCATGATGCTCACGCCCCCTGTAAGCGAGGCCCACGTGGAATTCACGTGGCACGCGAGCCGCTATATCGAGCTGATCGGCCCCGGCGAGATCGTGAAATTCGTAAAGGTACACACGCCTTTGGAGCAGGTAGGCTTTTTCGAGAGCAATAACGCCACGCTCAACTGGCTGTTCAGCGCCTACGTGAACACGCAGACAGCGAATATCCACGGGCATATCCCCTCGGACTGCCCTCACCGCGAACGGCTGGGCTATACCGGCGACGGGCAGCTCTGCGCGGGCGCGGCCATGCGCGTATTCGATATGCGCGTATCCTATAAAAAATGGATGGCGGATATCCGCGACGGGCAGGATATCGATACCGGCCACGTGCAGCATACGGCGCCCTTCTTCGGGGGCGGCGGCGGCCCCGGCGGCTGGGGCGGCGCAGCGGCGCTCGTGCCGTGGCGCTATTATAAGCACTATAACGATATCGGCGTACTGAAGGAATCCTATCATTCCATGCAGGGGTATATCCGCTATATGCTGGACCACAGCGATAACGGTCTTGTGGTGCGCGGCGAAAAGGGCGGCTGGTGCCTCGGCGACTGGTGCCCGCCCCACAACAAGATCGAGCTGCCCACGCCCTTTGTGAACACCTATTTCTTCATTAAGTGCCTCGGTATATGCAAAGAGACCGCGCTGCTGCTCGGAAAGCCCGAGGACGCCGCCGGATTTGCCGCGCTGCAAAAGGAAGAGATCGACGCGTGGAACGCCGCGTATTTCGACGAAGCCACCGGCTCCTACTGCGCCGGGGTGCAGGGCGCGGACGCCTTCGCCTTAGATCTCGGCCTCGGCGACGGCCGCACAAGAGAAAACCTGATACGCAAATACCGTGCGCTGGGCACCTTCGATACCGGCATTTTCGGCACGAACCTGCTTATAAAATCGTTGTTTGACCTCGGCGAAGCAGAGCTCGCCGTGCGCCTTCTCACCAACGAGGAGGAAACCTCCTTCTACAACATGATGGTGGGCGGCACCAACACGCTTTGGGAAAACTGGGACGGCTGCGATTCCCGCTGCCACCCCATGTTCGGAGCGGTGATCGAATATCTGTTCAGCGAGTTTCTCGGCATCCGGCGTTTTGAGGACCGCCCCGGCTACAAGGATATCGTCATTGCACCGGCGAAGATCCCCGGGCTGAACGTAAAGGGAAGTTACCGCACGCCCGAGGGCAATATCGAAGTAACGGTAACAACCGACGAAAACGGAAAGCAAACCGTAAGCTATACCGTACAGGGTGATATCACCGTACATACGAAATAACACATTTAAAACAAGTCGGCGGGCAGCCATCAGGCGCCCGCCGGTTTTTTATGCAAATTATTTTTTTACCATCATCCAATGGGTGATATCGCCCTTTTCGTAGCGCGCGGTGCTTACCGTTTCAAAGCCGAGCTTTTCGTAAAAGCGCTTGTTCTTTTCGTCCTGCGCCTCCAGCCCGAAGGTATAGCCGAGGCCCGAGAGCTCCTCCATGCTTTTCGTGATCAGCTCGGTGGCGATCCCCTTGCCCCAGTGGGCCGGGTCCACAAAAACGGGAGAGATCAGCAGGCAGTTTTCATCAAACACCTTCACGTCCAAAGGCTTATAAGCCGCCAGCGTGCGCAGCGTGCGGGGAAACAGAAAGTAGAGATACAGCCAATCGGGGCATTTGAGGAAATCGAGCGCGGTATATTCGTTCCACGCCTTCCGCCAGACGCATACGCCGCGGTTCTCATCGTCGATATAAAACCAATCCTCGCCGTTGGAGGTATGAAGGCGCTCCATCATAAAATGGTACACGAACTTTTTGCGCTGCTTGGGGTCTTTTGTGGCGTAGGAATGCACGGGATCGTTCACGTAGGCCTCCCCTGCCATTTTCGCAAAGTAACGCAGCTCCTTCTGCGTCAGTTTTTCACCGGGTTTTACGATCCGCATAACGTCAGCGCCTTTCTTATTGCTCCCGATAGAGCTTGATCAGTTTTTTGGCGATCTTGTAAACGTCGCCGCAGCCGAGGGTGATCACCAGATCGCCGGGCGTTACGTTCTCGTAAAGATAGCGGGCGATGGTATCGAAGCTGTCGAACCACACGCTGCCGTCGATCTTTTCGGCAAGCTGATAGGTGTGGATATCGTAGGTGTTCACTTCTCTTGAACCCATGATCTCGGTGAGCACCACCTTATCGGCGATCTTCAGCACGTCGGCGAAGTCATCGAGCAGCATATAGGTGCGCGAGAAGGTGAAGGGCTGGAACACGGCCCACACCCGGTTATAATCCATCTTTTTGGCGGCCTCCAGCGTCACCCGGAGCTCGGCGGGGTGGTGGGCGTAGTCGTCCGCAATGGTCACGCCGTTATACTCCCCTAAAATCTCAAACCGACGGCCCGCGCCGCCGAAGGCTTCCAGCGCCGCAAACGCCTTTGTTAGATCCGCGCCCGCGTGGTGGGCGGCGGCGATGGCGGCAAGGGCGTTTAATACGTTGTGCAGGCCCGGTACGCCGAGCTGCACGTGGCCTATAAGCTCGCCCTTGTGCATCACGTCAAAGCCCGGGAACGCGCCGCGATGGAAGGTGATATTCATCGGGTACCAGTCGTTGGCGTCCGCATAGCCGAAGGTGATCAGGTTCTTCGCGCCGGAAAGGGCCACGGCCTTCAGCGTTTTTTCGTCGTCGCCGTTGTAAATGACGGCGTCGGTGGCCATGGCGGCAAATTTGCCGAAGGCGGCGATGAGGTTATCCATGGTTTTGAAAAATTCCAGATGGTCCGCGTCCACGTTGAGGATCACGGCCACGGAGGGGCTCAGATCGAGAAACGTATTGGCAAACTCGCAAGCCTCGCACACCAGCAGATCCGCGGTGCCGGTGCGGCCGTTGGCGCCGATCAGGGGCAGCCGCCCGCCGATCACGGCGGAGGTATCGATCTCCGCGCCCAGCAGCATCTGGGTGAGCATGGAGGTGGTGGTGGTTTTGCCGTGGGTGCCGCAAACGCCGATCACGTTGCCGAATTTGCGCGTGACCGCGCCGAAGAGCTTGGAGCGCTCGAAGGTGGGCACGCCGCTTTCCTTCGCGGCGACCAGCTCGGGGTTATCGGGCAGGAGGGCCGCGGTGTACACCACCATTTCGGCGTCGCCGATGTTTTCGGCCTTCTGCCCCAGCACCACGGGGATGCCCAGCGCGCGGATACGGGCGAGGGTATCGGATTCGTTATTGTCGGAACCCGAGAGCTGATAGCCCTTTGCGTGCAGAATTTCGGCAAGCGGGCACATACCCGCGCCGCCGATGCCGATAAAATGAATGCGCTTGACCGTTTGGAGCAGCCGATCTATATCATACATAGTATTCACCTGAACTGAAATTTATTATTTTTTGGGAATCTAATATATATTATTGCCCCCGCGAAAAAAAGTCAAGCAAAATTTTTCATCGGTCTAAATTAAAAAGTGTGGGAATCAAATCGCCTTCCCATGTTGCATTTTAAGCGTGTGTAATGTATAATACCATTTAATCCACTTTGACTATTTTTTAACAGGGGTGATATATATGGATCTTGCGATCAAAATCGTTATCGTCGTCATCTTCTTCGGTATTATGGTGGGCATCGGCATCTACTGCCGCAAAAACTCCACCGACGTAAACGGCTTCGTGCTGGGCGGCCGCTCCGTGGGCCCGTGGCTTACGGCCTTCGCCTACGGCACCTCGTATTTCAGCGCCGTGGTGTTCGTGGGCTATGCCGGGCAGTTCGGCTGGAAATACGGCATTGCCACCACGTGGGCGGGCATCGGCAACGCGCTGCTGGGCTCCCTTTTGGCGTGGGTGGTGCTCGGGCGGCGCACCCGCATCATGAGCCAGCACCTGAATTCCGCCACCATGCCCCAGTTCTTCGAGGCGCGCTACGGCAGCCCTTCGCTGAAGATCGCGGCGTCCGTGATCACCTTCATTTTCCTGATCCCCTATACGGCCTCCGTTTACAACGGTCTTTCCCGTTTGTTCGGCATGGCGTTCAATATCCCCTATGAATACTGCGTGATTGCCATGGCCGTGCTCACCGCCATCTACGTGATCGCGGGAGGCTATATGGCCACCGCCATCAACGATTTCGTGCAGGGCATCATCATGCTGGTGGGCATCACCGCCGTGATCGTGGCGGTGCTCAGAAACAACGGCGGCCTTACCGAGGCCCTGAACGGCCTTGCCCGCGTTACCGACGAGAGCGTTTCCACCACCCCGGGCATATTCGCCTCGTTCTTCGGGCCGGATCTGCCGAACCTGATCGGCGTGGTGATCCTCACCTCCCTCGGCACCTGGGGCCTGCCGCAGATGGTGCAGAAATTCTACGCCATCAAGAGCGAAAAATCCATTTCCACCGGCACCGTGGTTTCCACCGTGTTCGCCATTGTGATCGCGGGCGGCTGCTATTTTCTGGGCGGCTTCGGGCGGCTGTTTTCCGATAAGATCGATATCGCCGCCAACGGCTACGATTCCGTGATCCCCACCATGCTCGGCTCCTCCAACCTGCCAACGCTCCTGCTGGCGCTGGTGGTGGTGCTGGTGCTCTCGGCCTCCATGAGCACGCTTTCCTCGCTGGTGCTCACCTCCAGCTCCACGCTCACGCTGGACCTGCTCAAGGGCCATATCGTAAAGAACATGAAAGAGAAAACGCAGGTGCTGATCATGCGCGTGCTGATCCTCGTGTTCATTCTCATCTCGGTCGTGATCGCCATTTTCCAATACAATAACAACGTGGCCTTCATCGCGCAGCTCATGGGCGTTTCGTGGGGCGCGCTGGCGGGCGCCTTCCTCGCCC
>CAMVBR010000200.1 GCA_947165755.1 uncultured Clostridia bacterium | reverse complement strand
CCGTACATTTCAACTGTGCTTGCAGCTTGCAGCTTGTAGCTTGCAGCTTCGCGCTGTCAGCGCGATAAACTGAAATTTGAATCCTTCTCATAAATCCACGATACAAAAAGAGAAAGGCGGTGCGCCGCTTGAAGAAGTATATTTCGCTGTTTCTCACCATGCTGAAGATCGGTTTATTCACCTTCGGCGGCGGCTACGCTATGATCGCCCTGCTGGAGCACGAGCTGGTGGAAAAGAAGCGGTGGCTTGAAAAGGACGAATTTCTCGATATGACCGCGGTGGCGGAATCCACCCCCGGCCCCATCGCCGTGAACATGGCCACCTTTTTGGGGTACAAGCGGGGCGGTTTTTTCGGCGCTGCGGCGGCCACGCTGGGCGTGTGCCTGCCGTCGTTTGCGATCATCTTCGTCATCTCTCTGGTGTTCGACGCGTTCCTCTCGCTGAAACCGGTATTCTGGGCTTTCAAAGGCGTGCAGGTGGGCGTGATCTTTCTGATCTTATCCGCCGGGGTACGCATGCTGAAGGGGATGAAAAAAACGCCGCTGCGCATTGCGGCGGTGGCGGCGGTGGCCCTTTTTATGACCGTTTTCTCGCTGCTGGCCGTTAGGTTTTCGGCGGTGTTCTATATTCTCATCTGCGGCGCCGTGGGCGTGTTTTTGTATCTTATCAGGCGGGCGCGCGCCGGAAAGGACGGCGCGGCATGATCTTTCTGAAGCTGTTTCTCACGTTTCTCGAGATCGGTACCCTCTCCTTTGGCGGCGGCTACGGCATGATCGCCCTGATGCGGGAGCTCACCCTCGCCAACGGCTGGCTCACCGAAGCCGAGCTGCTGGATATCGTGGCCGTGGCGGAATCCACCCCCGGCCCCATCGCCGTGAACCTTGCCACCTTCATCGGCACGAGGCAGGCGGGCTTTTTCGGCGCGGTTATCGCCACCTTGGGCGTGGTGCTGCCCGCGTTTGTGATCATACTGCTGATCGCGGCGCTGGTGAAGGGCCTGATGAAATTTAAGGGCGTGCAGGCCTTTTTAGGCGGCGTGCGGCACGCCGTGGTAGGGCTGCTCCTGGGCACGGCGGACACGCAGTTTCTTGGGGTGGTTGGCGGCGTTACAACGCTTGCAGAGGGCGCCTCGCCCGATTACGCGGCGCTGGGCATCTTCGCCGCGCTGGCCGCCGTATGGTTCATCGCCAAAAAGGCGTTTCACAAAAAGCTCTCCCCCATCGTGATGATCCTCATTTCCGCCCTGCTCGGCATGGCCGTTTACGGCCTGATCGAGAGGTTTTGAGTGTTGCGTGTTTAGATTTACTTCTGACCTCTGACTTCTGACTACTGACCACTGACCACTAAAAAAACGCCCCGCAGGGCGTTTTTTTATGCTTCCTCATCCGTGATGCGCTGGGCGGTAACGGAACGGCGGGCGTTCAGCTCCGCGTACATCTGATCGCGGGTGTCTTTATCGATCTTATAGGCGAACATGGGCAGTATGCTCAGCAGGGCGAGCACGGCGGGGAACACGGTAGCCATGGCGAAGATCCACTTCTGCGCCGGTTCGGGCTGCGCGCGCAGCTCGGTGTAGGCAACCTGGTCGTAGCCGATCCACTGCTTGATCTTGGGGCTGACGATGCTGTTGAGCCGCTGCGGGATCTTGCACAGAATGGTGCTTGCCACCGAAAGGGTGGCTTCGTTGCGGTAGCCGGTTTTCCACTCGATATAGTCGTTGCACTCGTTGCGGATCTCGTCGCCGGAGATGGCGGCCACGCCCGAGAAGGTGGCGTAAATGATCTCCCACACCGCGGTGATCGGGAACATGGGGATGCGGTTCTGGAAAAAGCGCTTGCCGCTGCCGTCCTTCAGCAAAAGGCCGTAGAGGAACACCGGCACGTAGCAGGCCCGGGGCACCGTGTGGCTCACCATATACAGGAATTTTGTGGAATGCTTTTCGGAAAGCCTGTTGTATTTGGCGTAGCCCATCGGCTGGAAGAAGACCGAGGGGATGCCCGCGAAGGTCTCGAAGGTGGTCATGAACAGCACCCAGCGGTAGTAGTTGTTGGTGCCGATGCCGGTGTTGAAGGAGGCCAGGGCGTTGGAGATCATGTACATGAGCAGGGGCTTGTTGGTGAATACCACCCGAAGGCTGTCGCGGATGCGGGGCACCTCGATGCTCTGGTGCACGCGCTCCTTGGCAAGGGTGGAATACCACATCACCACGAGCCCGGAAACGATACCGGTGAAGGGGCCCAAAATCATCAGCGTCCATTTGATCATATCGGCGCTGGTGCGGCCGGGCGAGGCCTTGATGAGGCCGTTGGTGATGAAATCGAGCAAAAACTCAATGAGCGTGTTGGGCAGGCCTGCGTAGAACAGGTTCAGGTATTTGGTGACCGCAAGAAGCCGGCGGCGGTCCGAGGGGTAGGGCGTGATGGTGGAAAGATAGCCCGAGGTGGCCACGCCCTTGAAATTGCTCACGGTCTCCATGAGCAGCTCCAGCGCCACGTAGGCGATGAACTTGGGGATGAAATCGAAGTCGTTCACGTGCTCCGGCGAGAAAAACAGGGGCAGCAGCCAGAACAGGCTCACGAACACCGCCATGGGAATACCGGTAAAGAAGAAATAGGGCACGAATTTGCCCCAGCGGGTACGGGTCTTTTCAATGATGCCGCCGATGACAATATCGTCCACCACGTCCCACACGCCGGCAAACACGTTGTAAAGCGACTGCTTTGAAAGGCCGATCTTCAGAATGGAATCCACGTACAGCTCTTTCTGCCCGTCGATATTGAAGCCGGCGCTGCCGTCGAAGAACATGTAGCCGATAGTCTCCTTGCGCGAGACCACGCGCCTGTCCGCCGTGGTCATCTTGCCGAGCAGTTTGGTGACCTCCTCGTCGGTGCCGTGCTCGGCTACCTGCCGCGCATGCCGGGGATCCAGCTCGCTCATAGGGTCCGCTCCCTTCCGAAATCAAATTCTGATTTTATTATAAGTTGAATTCAAGGGAAAGTCAAGGCAAGATTGGAGCGGAAAAATTGCAGTTTATCGCACAGCGATAAACTGCAATTTGAGGTAAGAAGTAAGAGTGAATAGTGAAGAAGAAAGGGGCCTGCGGCCGGCATTATATATAATGGGTAAGGGCGAAGCCCTTCCATCACTCTTCACTCTTCACTCTTACCTCTTCACTTTGGAATTTATCGCATCGAGCGATAAATTCCAATTTAATTCCTTCACCCCCTTCCCGCAAGCCTTTCCACGCCCCTGTGGGCGGCGGCGCCGATAAGGCAGGAGACGATGAAGATCGGCAGGCCGACCAGCAGGAACAGCAGCGGGTATTTTTCGGGAACGCAGAGCGATGTTACGCGCCGGTAGCGGGAGGCGTCGAACAAATGCGAGATCAGGTAGCCGCCGTAGGTGCCGTCGGCGAAAAAGGCGATCACGCGCGCGGGACGCCCGCCGACCTGCAGCCGGTACAGCCCCACGAACAGCAAAACCGCGATCGGCATCACGCGGATATCGCCGAAGGTATACTGCACCGTTTCCGAAAGCGGCCCGTCCGCGGAGAAAAAGGTGACCGCCCCGAGCAGCGCAGCCAGCAGCGCCGCGCCGCCGAAGGCCGCCCACGCGGGAATGCGGGGCTGATATTTGCGGAAGCACGCGCCGAGCATATAATAGGTGACGGGGTAAAAGCCCGTCCACCAATCCGGCAGGATCGGATAAGACGTGAGCAGGGGCAGCGAGGTGGCCGCCGCACACAGCCCGACGCAAAAGAGGAGCCTGTTTTCCTCCCGCAGCCGGCCGGCCGCCGCCGAGAGCAGCGGCGAAAGCAGCACAAGCCCCGCGTACATCTTCACGTACCAGCCGTAGTATACCCCCGAAAAGCCGAAGAAGCGCCTCGCCCATTCCGCCGGGCTCTGCGTATCCCCCAGCCAAAAGTGCCTTACGGGGATGGAGACCGTCGCAAAAAGCGCATAGAGCAGCGCCACGCGGAAAAGGCCCCTGAAATACCCTTTTTTCAGCGGTTTTTCGCAATACAGGTACCCGGTGAGCATCATGAACAGGCCGTTGCACGAAATGCTCAGCGTGCGGAACACGTCCGCCGCAAACACGGGAAAGCCCGTTTGCGGTACCGAATAGAAGTAATTGAACAGATAAAAGTGGAACAGCACCACCAGCAGAAAGCCCGCGCACCTTACAAGATCCGGCCCGCTCTGCCGCGCGGGCAGCGCCGCGTTATTTTTATACATAAGAACACCCCCATGCAAGAATATACATGAGGGCGCTTTCATTTTATCGGGGATTTTTCTGTCGGTTTTCTGTAGGAACGGTCACGGCGGCGGAAAACTGGTCGCCGTCCACCGTGAGCCGCAGGCTGCCGCCCACGGCCTCGGTATAGGCTTTGGCAATGGAAAGCCCCAGGCCGCTGCCCTGGGTGGAACGGGCCTTATCGCCGCGCACGAAGCGGCCCGTGATCTCGGCAACGTCGAAATCCATTTCGTAGTTCGCGGTGTTCACAACGCGCACCGTCACTTCGCCTTCCCCCAAAGAAACGTAAAGGTGGATGCGCGCGCCCACGGGGGAGTATTTTACCGCGTTGCCCACCAGGTTATCGAACACCCGGTGGAGCATGGCGCCGTCGGAAATTACGGGGACGGCGTCGGCTTCGTAATGCCGCCGCAGCTGCAGATTTTTCCGCGCGATGCCGTCGTCCAGCAGGCCCAGCGTCTGCTCCAGCAGCTTTACCATATCCAGCGGCTCTCTTTTCTGCTCGGCTTCGCCTGCGGTCACCTTTGCGAGCTGGAACAGATCCTCGATCATATCCCGCAGATATCCGGCCTTCAGGCAAAGGCTGTTCAGCTCCGCCGCCCCCTCGGGCGAAAGGTTCTCCTTTTTCAGCAGCTCCGCGTAGCCGAGCACCGAGGTGAGCGGCGTTCTCAAATCGTGCGATACGTTCGTGATGAGCTCCGCGCGGAAGCGCTCGTCCCGCACGGCCGAACGCACCGCTTCCTCACGCGCCCGGTCGATCTCGGTGAGGGCCTGCTCGTCGGCGGAAAACCACCCCTCCCCCA
>CAMVBR010000199.1 GCA_947165755.1 uncultured Clostridia bacterium | reverse complement strand
GCCGTGACCGGTATGGTATTTTTGATTCTGCGGCGTATCGGTTTCGTTCGCCGCACTTGGAATCAACGCGTTTATCAGCGTTCTTTGATTATTATCTGTGCAGTAGCCGAGCGCGGCGGAACGGATATCCGCCATAAAGGGCGCGTCCGTACCTCTCCAGGTGGGGTAATAATGGTAATCGCCGGAGGTGGCGTTACCTTCATACGTTACATCAACCTCAGAAAAGCCGGACGGCTTATACGCCAGGTCCTGCAGTACGAGCAAAAGCTTTTCAGCCACGTGGAATTTGGCGTTCGCCTGCTGATCGGCGTTTCCGCTTGCCAGCATACTGCTGTAGGTAGCCAGCGCGTTTCTGTAGGCGTCGGCATGCGCGGCTTCCACGTTGCCGGTAGCGGCTTTCACGTACACGCCGAAGGTGTCCGCAAGCCAGGGAAACGCGGAAACGCAGCAAGACAGCAGCATCAGAACGGAAATAAACACACTGAGTGTTTTTTTGCCAATGGATGCTTTGTTCATTTTCATTTCTCCTTTGCAAGAAAATTCGTGAGAACTATAAAGGACGCTATAAATTAAGAGTAAAACGGGACTCGGAATTGCCACATAACTCCAATTTACACTATCGCAAGCATATTATATATTTTTTAGTTTTAAAAATCAACACTTTTCGGTGGAGAACCCCGGGAAAGCCATATAGAATTTTCAAGAGAATCTTTCGTATAAAATCAACAAAATTTCTGAAAACAATCTGAAAAAAGCTACAAAGGTTTTTTTTCAAAAAAACGAACCGATTTCACTGATATTCCCCACTTTTCCGTATCCGTCTTCATGGATAAAAAAAGCAGCGCCGCCGATGTGCGCTGCCGGAGTATAAAAATAACGATACATACTGTAAGAGCCTGCGCGTTTCGATCTGCAGTTCCGCGCCGTACGGACGGATCTCTTTCAAATGATCGGCCCAAGCCGTTCAGCATCCGCAAGCGCAGGAAGAACGGCAACAAGGAACGCGGGAAGAGCCGAAAGATTCGTGTAATCATCCCGTGAAGAGAGATACAGCCCCACCGCGGGGAGGCACAGGATCGCTGCGACGTAAACGAATCGCAATTTTTTGGATTTTTCAGATAAGCCGGTGCGTTTCTTTTTGCCGTCAACCGACGAAGACCGGCGCAAAAAATAATACAGAAACACAGCGCCCGCCGCGATCAGCGCAACGTATTCCCTATGGAACTGCGCAGGGATATCCCAGTGATGCCAGAAATGCGAGAATCCGGAGAAAAAGCCCGCGGCGACATAGCCGCCGAGCAGAAGCATGCCCGCAAAAAAGACGCCGTCATATTTTATCGATTTGCTCTTCGTATCACGGGCAAGATTGCGTACCATGAACCAAACGCACAAGAAAGGCGAGAAACAGACTGTAAAACGGACGTCAAAAAAATCAAGACCGACGGTGGCGGCAATAAAAACAGCAAATGCCGCAACAGGCTGCCGGATACAGTCAATCAGAAACAGCACGGCAAAAAAACCGGCAAGCAGGATCACGTAATTCCATGAAAAGCGAAACGGACTCAGCCATACGACGATCGCACAGACGAAAAAAGCCAGACGCAGCACAAACGCCGGAATCCTGTTTTGTATCATTTTTTTTGTTTTCATGAGGCGGCCATCTCCGATAAAATCAATAATAAATGTGGAATACAAGAAAAGACACGGCGAGAAAATATGTGAAAATAAAAGCGGAAGGGATCCCTGAGAAACGCGTTTTCAGATATGTGATCGCGGCGGTTTGTTCCCCGTGATACAAAACACAGAAAAACAAAGACGTCAGCAACACAGAATTAATCGACAGCCATTTGACGTAATCAAACGAGGTCAGCAGGCAGATCACGCTTGAAAAGATAAACAGGGAAAACATGCAGAAATAGTTAAATCTCTGCAGTCCGGTATGTGATTTATCCCTGAACTGCCGCCAGAAAAAGCTTTCAAACAGGTACACCCCCGGCGCGGCGGCAAGGAATGCCCCGACGCATTTCAGTACGTTATGCTGCCGCTGGTACTCAAATACGATAGAAGCATGTCCCCTGAGCATAGTGAGCATATAATTCCAGAGGCCGAGCTCCCGTACAGAGATGGTTTCGGGCAGAGATTGCATATATTCGGTGGATATATAGTCGCTCGTTTTATACAGCAGGCTTGTAAGATAATTGAAAGCCTCAACGCCGCGCTCCTGCATCATTGAACGAAACTCCGCCAGCGTGTATTTCATATTTCCGGGCGTACACTGTACCAGATACAGCGCCAGCGGGATCGAGATGGCAGCGCACAAACCGAAAACGGCGGAAAGAAGCACGCGGCGCCCCTTTTTCTCTTCCTGTGAAAGCCGGTACAGAAGCAAAATGCAGAAGAAGGGCACAACGCAGATCAGCGCGTTCCAATTTACCAGCAAAACGCACACGCACAACGGAACGGCCAGCACATAAAGAGGCGGATGCCTCATGCACAGTATAAACAGGATCGCCAGAACGAACCAATAAAACTCATGCGCTCCGATCTCGGTAAAAAAGACGGAGAAGGAAGCGGGCCCGACCAAAAAAAACAGGATCGGCAGCAATACGACGCGACGGTCCTCTTTTTTACAGGCGCAAAGCAGTCGCTCAAGAAATAAAGCAAAAGCAATGATTACAAATAGATATACCACGGTAATAAACCGCGTGGCGTTCGCGGGATCGATCTCTTTAAAAAACAAATGAAAAACAGCCCCGGGCAGAATCGCGGAAGCAAACCCCAGGTTGTAATCCAGCGCAAGAAACGAATATCCCACGTCGCCGATCCGCCACGCTTCGCAGCACCTTACCACAACCAGCTCATAAGAAAGAATAAAACCGAAAATGGCGAAAAAGTACTTATGCGATAAAAAAAACGTTTTGATTTTAGCCATTACGCCCCCCCGAAAGGATGATTGTATTCAAATTTTTCCGCTATTATCATGTCTCGGCAGCGCTTGCGGCGCGGTCTGCTCCGACCGGAGAACCGACGGCCATTATGTTGCTACCCGAACGATACACCCGGCTTCCCCCTCAATGATCTCACATTCTCCGAAATACCGGATAAAGGCCTCTTTATTCGGCTCCAGATATTGCGGCGCAGGACTGAACATAAAAGGGTAATATGAAAAATACGCATACCCGGGCTTCTGTTCCTTCAGCAATTCCCAATATGCAATGCTTCGCTCCATCGGGTTTTGATCCCAAGCGGAAATGCACCCGTAAGGCAGATCCGCATAAAGATACATATACGGATTTATGCCCACTGCTATGAATTTTGCCCCGTTCGCATTCTGAACGATCAGGTCCAGATCCCGCAATGTAGCCAGATAAACGTCCCGGATTTCATCATTTGTTCTGAGATTCTTAAAAGGACCGACTGTCAGTTCGTCAACGAAATGCCGTCCCCGATCATCCACACGGTACATACGCTCCGCAGGCTGAAAGAATCCCTCTGCGCCGATGTGCGCGGCGTTCCACACAAAAAACACGACCGCCCCCAAGGCAAGGACAAAAGAAAACGCTTTCTCCCGACGCCTCTCCGCAGCCGGCGCTTTCGTTTTTTTCGAAGCTCCGCGCAATGTGCTGCGGAGTTCCGGCAAAAGTCCCGCCAGAATCAGCATTCCGGCAATCTGAACGATCCGGCCGCCTGTTCCCATAACCACGTTGGATGAAATATCCACAGCCGCAGAATAAAGAACACCGCAGATCCATACTGCAAGAAACCTGCCGTCCTTTTTATTGCACAAAAAATACAAAATCGGTACGATCAACAGTATGGGAACGTCATGGTAGAGAACAAAATTCATCACGCCCTTACCGTATTCCCCTCCGAACACGGAAATAAGACCGGACACGCTGCATATGATGAAGGCGGCAATCGACAAAAGAAAAAGAAGCAGACGGGACCTATCGTTCCATTTTTTTGACGCAGTAAAAAACAACATGACCGCATAGCATAGTCCGACACAAATACACCCGGCCGGCCCGAAGAAGCGGACAACGGGAATAATCCTCGGAAATTCAATAAAATTATCCCTGTTGAATTCATCCCCTGTAAACAGATACGGCAAGGTCACAGAGAGCGACCGCAGCGTTCCGCTGACCCCGAAAAAAATCAAAAGCGCCGCCAATACAACGAATCCGCCTCCGGTGAATAAAAACCATTCCCGCAATTGTAAAAACGGGAATTGAGGGCTTTTTCCTCGTCCGTTTGAGATCAGATACCTGAAAACCGCGGCTGAATATGCGATATAAAGCAGAAACAGCAACGGCTCAGCCACAACGCCAAACGCGAACAATACCCCCGCAGCAATGCTTTTGTACGGTTTTCGGTTTTTATCGACGAACAACAGAATACACGCCGCCATGATCGCCATAGAGGACACTGTGAAGTAACTGATCGCATAATTGCCCTCGGGAAGAACGGCACAAAACAGGAAAGCGGATATGAACCCCCAAAAACCGAATTCGCGCAGTTTAAAATAAAGATACGCATAAAATAAAATGTCCGATATCACAAAGAAAACGCGCATAAACAGTATGACGCCTTCCGTTCCTCCGGTGCATAAAGTAAACAACCAATACGGTAAAACGGAAAACAACGAAGAAAGCTGCGTCAAATGCCATTCCTCGATAAAAAGACGGTCCCCGTTCAGAAGCCGCTGCGGAACAGAATAATAAAACGCCTCATCCGCAATGCCGACGCCCAGTCTTGCGGTAAGGAGCAAATAGACCAGCAGCGCGATCCCCGCCAACAGGGCCACGACATCACAAGGATTCAGAAAGCGAAAACGTCCTTTTATCCGATGCATAATCTTCTCCGTTATTTCAGGAACCATCCAATTTTTTTTAATTATACACCCGATCCGAAAAAATATCAACGCTTCCGGTTGTTATTTCATTCATTTTAGTGTCGCAAAACGCTGAAAAAGTTTGCACTTCTGCCTGAATTGTGCTATACTGAACATATCAATTCTCGGAGGCGCGGTTTTGTATCAACGAAGGCTCACGCAAAAACTGAAGGATGCGCTCA
>CAMVBR010000198.1 GCA_947165755.1 uncultured Clostridia bacterium | reverse complement strand
AAGCCGAACGCGTGGCTTCAGAAAAAAGAGCAGGAACGAAACGAACGGAAGCGTCAAAGCCGCATCCGGAAGATAGAGGAGCGGCTTTCGGAGATCGCAAAAGAAAAAGACGTCGTTTCGGCGGAGCTGTCCGCTCCGGAAACGGCGAGGGATTATGAAAAGATAATAGAGCTTACGTCACGGATTCAGGCGTTGGATGAAGAAGAATCCGCTTTGGAAAACGAGTGGCTTTCATTGAGTGAGTGATCACTCGACTACAACGATTTTCAGCGTGTGATCGCGCTGCACCGTGATGTTCAGAACGCGCTGCGCCACGTATGCGGCGTTCCAGTTTTCTGCGTACCTGAGGATCACGGTTGTTGTGCCGGGCTGCAGACCTCGGAAAATAAAGCGGTGCGTGCGGTCGTTTCTGTCTACCGTGTTGGTATACAGCCTTACAATAGATTCATTTTCGATCCGGCAGAGCCAATCTGACCGGGTCGATTCATTCAGGTGCATTGTTACGGATGACAGAATGTGACCATCCAAAATCGACATGGAAAGATCAACCTCTTCGGGTCCCTCGGGCGCACTGTTCGTGCTGCCGGGGTCTACCGTTGCCTCTCCGTGGGCTACGGGCATGATGCTTCCATCCTGCCAGATGTATTCCGTAGTGATCAGCGTTTGCAGATCCGTCATATCGGAGGATATGATCCGATGCCGCGCGGCGTCGATCTCAGGGGAGGGAACGCTGGAAAGCGGAAGGTAATACGTGAAGGTTCTTTCCTGCATGTTCCACAGCCAGAAGAAATAATAGGAATTCAGGTTCGCCTCTGCGTAGAGAAGGTAAAAGTCGGTATGCCCGTCAAAATTGACGTCGTCCCCAATGAGTTCGATCGGCGTGTGGTTATAAAAGGGCTCATAGCCGTTTGCGTAGAGCTCAAAGAGCTGGGTCCCATAGCTGTCGAATATCACGATGCGCTGATCCTGATAATACAGTTTGAGCACGCTGTAAATCTCGGATTCGATCTCACCGAGATATTCGGCGGCTTCTTCATCGAATTCCAAAGGCGGCAGGATCGGATCGGCATTCGGATCCGTTTCCCCTTGCTGCGTCGTGATCTCGTTATAGGCGTCAGTCATTTCGGGTGCTGTTGTTCGTACGGGGACGGAGGGATCCGTTCCCGTGGGGCGAATGCAGCCTGCGGTGGTGAGAAGAAGCGCGGCGGCGAGTAATATCGCAATGATATATTTATAATTCATAAATAATACTCCATTATCTGAATTATATATATCATATCAAAATCATCGCCGGAATGCAAGTTACAATTCTGTTGCAATCTGTGGGCCTGCTCAAAACATTAATTTTTTGTATTTTATTGACAAAAAAGAACGATTGGGATAAAATGAAGAAAAAAGAAGGAGGATTTTTATGAAAAAGTTTTTTCAGGAATTCAAAGATTTTGCGCTGAAGGGCAATATCATCGATATGGCCGTAGGCGTGATCATCGGCGGTGCGTTCGGCAAGATCGTGAGCGGCCTCGTTGATTTTATTATCAGCCCCCTGCTTGCCCTGCTTACCAAAGGCGCAACGCTTGATTCTCTCTCCGTAACGCTCAGAGAAGCCGTGATGAACGGGGAAGAGGTCGTTTCCGAAGCTGTCGTGCTGAATTACGGCGCATTCATTCAGGCGATCATTGATTTCCTTATCATTGCGCTTTGCCTGTTCCTCGTGCTCAAAGGCATTATGGCTGCAAAGACCAAGCTGGAAGCCATGAAGAAGAAGGAAGAAGAAGCGCCTGCGGAAGAAGCCCCCGCGGATACCGAGCTTTCCGTTCTGCTCGAAATCAAAGAGCTGCTTGAAAAGAAATAATTTTACAAAACAAAAAATGAGAGCCGATCCGGCTCTCATTTTTATGTGGCAAACGTTATATGCATCGGTATTTTTATTATATGCGTGTCGGCAGTGCTTTCCGTGATCCCGGACGTGTATTTGATAACAAGCGAAAAATCAACGGATGCATTATTTTCAGAGGTGAAGAGCGATCTTACCGTCCACTGCAGCGGAACTGTCTTTCCGTTTTCAGCCGGCAGCGGCAGGTCGTTGGGCGCGTTGCTCTCGTCCGAGGCCGATTGGAAAATCAGACTGTCGTATTCCAGCCCCTCGAGATCGACGCTGTGTAATACCGCATAGAAATCCGGTTCCGTTTTTTCAGCCGTCAGGGTAAAGGAGATCTCAAATTCTTCCGGTCCGTTATTGCTTTTTACAAGTGTGAAATCAGTGTTTTCCACCTGAAAGCGAACCCGGTCGATCACGTCCCGCTCATACTGACCTTTGCTTTCGGAGGGTCGGTTTGCGGCGATCACAGCCACGGCCGTAATGCTCCCGATAAGCAACAGAAATAAGGAGATCAATGCAATTTTTTGTTTCATAAGCACCACCTGATATTATGATAATCGAAAAAAGGGGAGTCTGTCAACTGTTAAATTCCTGCAGTGCGTTCAAAAAATCCCGCTTTGTCAAAAAGGCGTTCAGTGCCTTCAGAAGGGTAGCGCCGGTAAGACGCTCGGGCAGCGCGATATGGCGAAGAAAGGCCCGTCGTTTTTCGGCGCTGTTTTCTGTGCCTGAGAGACCGGCCTCGTAAAGATCCGTATAGGTGATCGCATCGGCCTGCGAAGCAGCGCTTTCTTCAAAAGCGCCGGAACGGCGCAGCGCTTCCTCCAACGCCCGGGTGTCCATTCCCTCCACACCGATTTTTCCCTCTTTTGAAGCCTGTGTTTTTCGGCGCTCTTTTCCGTATACGTCGGGAATAAAGACGTTGATGATATCCGCGCAGCCTGCGATATTTTCTATGAAATGGCGGATGCGGAAACCGGCGGCGTCGGAATCCGTTATGATCATCAGCCCCTTTTCACGGGCTGTTTTTTTTATGAATCTTTGTTTTTCTTTATCGGAAAAAATACCGAAACCGTCTGTGGTAAGGATCAGCGCATCCGTGAGCGCCGATAGCCGGATCTGATCGTATTTTCCCTCAACGATGATGGCTCTTGAAGTATGAAACATATTATTATACCGCGCAAAGCTCCGCGATCACTTCTGTTAACAGTGTATATGGGGAAGCGGCAGTGCTTTTGCTCTTGACGTCGGCTTCCATCAGAATATGCAGTGAGCGGCGGATTTTATCCATGGGCAAGCCTGAGGCGTGGGCGGCGATTTTCTGAAAAACATACCCCTGATCCGCCTTATAGCCCATATCTGTTAACAGCTCCGCTATGCTTCTTCCGGCCGCCTTCGCGGCTTTATACCGATATACCGTCATATAGGATTGGTTCAGCGCGCCCAAGATAGGCTGTATGGGGGTTTTCAGCCGCAGCAGCTCGTAAACGATCTCAAAGGCGCGATCCGCGTTGCCGGAAAAAATCATGGCGCTGATATCAAAAACGGATGCTTCCACGCTTTTGGTAACGGTTTCATCCACCATCTCTTTCGTGATGGGCTGACCGTCCGCAAAAGAGCAAAGCTTGTTGAACTCGTTGAGCAGCGTGGCAAGATCGTCTCCGCAGATATCTATCATATACAAGGCCGTTTCGGCGTCAATGGAAGTTCCTCTGGCGGCGCCGCCACGCACAAGCATCTGCGCTCTTTTTTTGGGGGTGCGGTGAGACAGCTCCACCGCGACGCCGCACCGGCGAAATAGCTCGATCACACCGGCCCACTTCGGATAATCTCTCCGCATACCCGTGAAATCCACAGTGGGGTAGTGAAAAATCAGAACACTGGTGTCGGGAACCTCTTTCAAGGGGTCCTCCAGCGCCTTAAGCGCTTTTTCTCCAAGTGAATCCAAAGGGTAATTTTTGACCAGAAAACAGTTCTTTTCCGCCATCACGGGCGGCGTATCCGCATCGGCAAAAATATCGTCCAAAGGCGTGTCGTCGTCTTCATAAACGTGAAAATTGAAAAATTTCAGCGTTTCATCGGGCAGCACGGCTTTCATCAGACGCTCTGCATATACTTCCTTCAGATAGCTGTCGTCTCCGAAAATGAAAAAAATGTGTTCTGTGAACGGTGTTTTGAGCAGTCTCGCAAAGCCGTCCTCATCCAAAATCGCCATAATGCTTCCTCACAAAATGTTATGTATAAAAAAGTCCTTGTAAAAAGAGTGGTCCACCTTATCGGCGCTATGCGCGTCCGATCCCACGTTGAAGCATACGCCCACTTCTTTGCCGATGTGGAAATATCTGCGCATAAAATCCGTGTACGTCCGGAATACCGTGGTGTTGAGCTCCCATGCGATCTGCTTTTCTTTGGCCGCCGTCATAAGGTCTCCGAGTTCGTTGTCTGTCCAAAGGTTCGTTATACAACCCGTTGTAAAGCCGTAGTCCTCCTCAAACTCCCTTACGATGTAACGGTCGATGAACGGGTGTGCGAAGCAATCGGGTTTTCCGGATGCAATCATGTTATACAGTACCCGTTTGCAGTGTTCCTTATAACCGGAAGGGGAGCGGTCTTCCGGCTGTTCCCAACCGCGCATGTGATAATGGTTGTGCGCGTAAAGCCGGTATTCCAAAGGAAAATTCGCGTATTGCAGCGTATACTTCTTTTCTCCGTGGGCAGAGAGCTCCGCGCCGAGAAAGATTTTAACGTTGGTTTCCATCTCTTCCCGCTGGGGCAGAAGGACCCGCCTGTTGCGGGCGAGCTTCGGCGTTTCAAACGGATGAATGTGATCCGTGATTGCGATCTCCTTCAGGCCTGCGGCTTGGGCGGCTTTTACGGCGGCGTAAAGCGTCATATCCCGCCTGCCGCAGCGGGAAAGATTTGTGTGAATGTGATAATTTGCCGAGAAGAGTTCGTCCGGATCGTACGTGGGTTCGTGCAGATACATATTATTGTTCCTCTTCTGTTTTTCCAAGCGCCGCCATCACCTCTTCCAGCGCCTGCAGCGCTGTTTGCCCGTTAAGTACGCGCACGGTATAGTAGGGCTTAACGGAGGCGTTTGCCGTCACCCGGCCGTGCAGTAGGGCGAGCTTCTTCAGTACGTCCTTGGAAACGGCGCGGGTGAAAAGAATCAGGCTGTTGCCGCGCTGGGTGATTTC
>CAMVBR010000197.1 GCA_947165755.1 uncultured Clostridia bacterium | reverse complement strand
GCCGGTTTTTCGTTTACGTTACGGTAATGTGTTCTGTTTTTGCCCTTGTTGCAAGCAGGAAGTTTTCAGGCGAAATAAATATCTGAACGCCGATCGCCCCACCGCTTACTATGATCTCTTCAAAATCAGCAAAGCTGCTGTCGATCACTGTGGGAAAATCCTTTTTCATCCCGATGGCCGTACACCCGCCGCGGATATACCCGGTTACTTCTTTCAAATCCTTCACGTGAAGCATCTCAATGCTTTTTTCCTGCACGCTTTTTGCCGCCGCTTTCAGATCCAGCTCCTTATGGATCGGGATCACAAACACGTAATACTTACCGCTTTTCCCCACACTTACAAGTGTTTTAAAGGTCTGTTCATAAGATTGATGCAGCAAATCGGCGATGCGGACGGCATCAATAAATTCATCACAGTGATAATAATTTGCCCGATACGGGATTTTTTTTCGATCCAGTATTCGCATGGCGTTTGTTTTTTGATTTTTTGCGTCTGCCATATTTATTTCCTTTTTCACATAGCCGATTCGTTCGGAAGAGATATTACGGCAGCTTCTTCTTTTCTCTTCTTCAGGGTAAACACGATCTTAAAGACCAACAGCACGGTGCAAATAACAATTCCTGCCATAGAAACGAGCCTTCCGAGCTTCAGCCCTCTCGGCTGATATCGCATCTGCACGGTGTGTTCCCCACGCGTTGTCCGGAAACCAAGCAAGCCGTTTCCTACGGCAAGCATTGCATTTTCAGCTTCGGGATCCATATATTGCAAACGCTCGCCGTCAACGTACACTTCCCAGCTCTTATCATAAGGAATCGAGGTAAAAACAAAGGCATTCGCGTTGTTCACCTTGATTTTCCCCGAGAGGCTCGTTTCATCAAAGCTTTCAAGCGAAAACGTTCCGTTGGAACGGATGATATTATAAGCGTTTTCAAACTTTTCGGTATTCAGCTTTGCCGCGCAGAAGGTCACGGTTGCCGACGCGTACGACTCATCCACCGTGTATTCAACGGCGATCTGCTCTCCGGGCGCGCGTTCTCCCATATCGAGAATAAAAGGCTGAATACTGGAACTGATATAATTGTAGGTGAGATCGTCGCCGGCGGTGAATTTAATGGAAGAAAGACGCGTTGAACCGGCATATACGAAATAACGGCCCTGTTCCTCAACGTCAATGATCACCTTTACGGTTGCAGATTGCGAAGTATTCACTTTATTCGCCGAAAACGTTGTGCCGGTATTTACGGAGCTCAAAGAGATGGAATCCAGATTGCTGCTGGTAACATCCGTAGCCAAAACCGGCTCCAAAACGTCTTCAACACCGGCGGAAAGCGAAACGAGTGAATTTTGATTCTCAAACGGATCGATATTGTTTTGCGGCTCCCATTCGGTGATCTTATCGTTGACCGAAAACGCAAGGGGGAAACAGTACTGGTTCTTATACGCCGTAAAATTATCGTTTGCAGCGATTTGTTTATATCCAAAGCCTTCCTTGAGAAGCTTTGCGTTATCGTATACGTATTTCACCGAGAAAAACGCATTGAATACCGGTGTTTGCGGATAATAGGTATAGCTGTTGATATTATTGCCGAATAAGCCGAGGCTCTTCATTAATGCGGAAGTATCCTGGTATGCCATGGAGGAAAACACGGAAACGCCGTTATATCCATACCACGAAGGGTCCATTCTGGCTCTGAGCTTAGAGAGTTCAGTTCTGTAAAACAGATCTGTTTCATCTTTTTCGGCAAGCTGTGAGATCTGCTGATAAGCGTCATAATCAGACGTATACGCGCTCTTCGACTGCGACATGATAAAATGCGTGGTATCGGAGCAAACAAGCTCGATCACGATCATGATGACCAACAGATGCTGCAGATTTTTCATCGTAAAGCGGTTCGACGTAATAAGCCCGGCAAGAATCACATAGGCAACGACGAACACCAAAGAGACCATCAGCGTACCGTTGTTTACATTTTTGCTTCCGAGCTTTTGCACCATGATCAAAAATGCGATCATGCTGATCCCGGTCGTTATAAAATACTTTCTGGAGAAATCGGCAATATGCTGAAGGCCTCGATACGCCAGAATCAGCAAAAAGAAGGAATAAGCAAACGAATACCGGTAAGGAAGATCATTCGGAAAATGGAATCCGTGCCAGATATAGTTGAGCGTATTCAGGTTGAAACTGAAATAATAAACCGCAAGAAGAAGCACCGCCGCGATTTTGAATCTTGCTTTGATCTTATCCGTGAGCAAAAAGGCGGGAAGCAGCAATATAGTGATCATGCCGCAATAAACGTTGGGAAGCACGTCGCTGCCGCTGCTGCGGATCGTCGTTTCAAGCGAAGGAAGATGATTTGCGATAAAATCAAAAACGTTATAATATACAGTGATCGCAGATGGGAAGGTAGACCCGGTTGCGGAGGAAGTACGCAAACAGAACAAAACGGGAATCAGCGCAAAAGCGGCAACGAAGAAACACAACACCGAGCTCGCGGCAAATATAACGCCGGCGGTAAAGAACCGACATTCGCGGACCTTCATATCCCTTTTCTTTTCCGGTTTGTTTTCCGAAGCAGTTTCCGGCACAGACGCTTCGATCTGTTCGGTAAACACTTCCGCATCACTCTCTTCGGGAAGTATTGTTTCGGAATCGGAAGCGCTGCCCTGCTCCGCAGGAACAGCAGTCGCGTCCGTCGCCGCATTTTCCTCTCTCACAACAAGGCCGTCGGAATACACGCTCTCCGCAACGGTTTTTTTACGCTTCGTTTCTATACGGCTGTTCAGCGGATAGTTCGCAAAATAATAGAACAGGAACCACAAAACGGAAATAATACAAACCATATACGCCATATAGTAGTTCGTGAGCATTGTATAGATCATGGCGCAGATATATAAGGTAGGGCTTCTTCTGTTTATGATATTTTCTATGCCGAGCATTACCAGCGGGAATACAGCCATGGCATCCAGCCACATAATATTCCAGGAAAACGCAACGAAATACCCGCAAAAAGTATATAGCAAGGCAAAGCCGATGCTTGCGGGCTTAACGGAATCTGAAGATTTATTGATGTAATACGTAAAAGATACCGCAGCAAAAACAGCTTTCAGCAAGATCATTATTGCGATCGCCTCGGGCATATTCTTGTGACCGAGAATCAATATCACAAGAGCGAACGGGCTTGAGCAATAATTGAACAGATTACCGAGAAAAGAATTACCGAGTCCCGAAGTCCAAGAATACATCAGGCTTCTGCCCTGAACCAATCGATCATACAGTTCAGCGTACAGCGGGCCGTACTGATGGTAAAGATCCATACGCAACACGGTGGAATCGCCGAACAGAAGCGAGTTGGAGTGCAGCAAATAGAACAGCAGCATGATTCCGCACGCAAGCGCGCCTGAAATCACACAATATTTCAACAACAGACGTGATTTTTCCGCATTACTCTGTTTTTTCAGCAAACTCATATATAAAACACTCCGATATGTTTTTCTTTCATATTAGCATAACAAAAAAATATTTGCAAGCGTATTGCGTTAAAATTAAAAGTATTGTAGAATGTTGAAAAGGCGGTGGCTGTATGCGAATGTTCAAAAAAATAATCATAAACAAAAAAGCGGAGGAAATGCTTCGCAAAAGTCATATTTGGGTTTACGGGGAAGAGATCGAATCAAAAGACGACGCAATAGCCAACGGGGAGATCGTTGACGTTTATTCCACGAAGAACCGTTACCTGGGTTCCGGTTTCTATAATAATAATTCAAAGATCACCGTACGCATTCTGTCTTCAAATACAAACGATACCTTTGACGACGCTTTCTTTGCGAGAAGGGTAAAATACGCTGTTGACTACAGAAGGACCGTCATGGCCGGGGATCTTTCCAACACAAGATTGATTTTCGGAGACGCCGACGGATTGCCCGGGCTGATCGTTGATAAATTCGGAAGCGTCCTTGTGACGCAAACCATGACGTTAGGCATTGAATTACGAAAAGATATTATTTTTCCCTCATTGATCGACTATCTCAGAGCATGCGGAGAACGTATCGACTGCCTCTTTGAACGCAACGACGTTGCCGTAAGAACCAAAGAGGGGCTTTCTCTTTCCAAATCGTACTATCGTTATGAAGGTCTGAAGGAAGACCTTGACACGGTTCAAATACGCGAAAACGGTATATTTTACAACGTAGATTTCGTCAACGGACAAAAAACAGGCTTCTTTCTCGACCAAAAGTATAACCGCCTTGCCGCTGCGGCCATTGCCGGCGGGAAGACGGTATTGGATTGCTTTACACACACCGGCGCGTTTGCGCTCAACTGCGCAAAAAACGGCGCAAAACGCGTAACAGCGGTTGATATATCACAGGATGCGATCAACATCACAAAAGAGAATGCGCGCATCAACGGCATTCGGAACATTGATTTTATCTGCGCCGACGTGTTTCTCTTTCTCGATGAGATTTATAAAGAAAAAAAGAAAATATTCGATTATATCATCTTGGATCCGCCTGCTTTTACAAAAAGCACAAAAACGGTAAAAGCAGCCTACGGCGGATACAAGGATATCAATTTGAAAGCCATGCGCATCCTGCCCCGCGGCGGATATCTCGCCACCTGCTCGTGCTCTCACTTTATGACGGACGCTCTCTTCAGGCAAATGCTGTTGGAAGCGGCAAAAGAAGCCGGCGTGCAGCTTAAGCTCCTTGAATACAGGCAGCAAGCAAAGGATCATCCCGTTTTGCTGGGCGTACCGGAAACGGAATACCTTAAGTTTTATATTTTACAGATCGTTTGATTACAGATACGCCTCAAGCCGATAAATACGAAATCCCTGCTCGGAAAATTTCTTTTCATACTCGGTAACGATATTGTTTTCAAAACCGCTGTTGTGCAGATCAAGCGAAACGTTTCTGAGCTTGAATCCGGCAAGAGAATATTGCTCCAAAGAATACTCAAAGAAACCCATATTGTCCGTCTTCTGGTGTATATCGCCGTCGACGGACAATATTTCTTTATATATTTCAAGAAATCTGACGTTAGTCAAACGACGGTTCTCATACGCCTTTTTCGGAAAAGGACAA
>CAMVBR010000196.1 GCA_947165755.1 uncultured Clostridia bacterium | reverse complement strand
CTGCGAAGCGGTGTTCTTCTCAAAAATGTATCAGAAGACCGCAAAATACCATCTTTCGCACGATGAACGCTGCAAGACCGCCATCTGTTTGAATAAGGAATACCCCGACGATGAGAATATCCTCAATTTCGATCGGCTCATTGCCCTAGGCAAAAAACGGATCGCGGAAGGGGACCGTCGTTTCATCGACGCCCGCGTGGACAAGGATGACCTTGCCGCTATCGTGTTCACCTCGGGCACCACGGGCGTGAACAAGGGCGTTATGCTTACCCACGGCAATTTCGCCCAGAATGCAGACGGCGTTCTGGAATCCATCGATCCCGACCAATACAGCTCCATTTCGCTGCTGCCCATGAACCACGTTTATGAGCTGAGCTGCAATATCTTTACGGCGCTGTATATGAACTGCATCGTTTATATCAACGACAGCCTGAAGAACTTCCAGCAGAACCTGATGCTCTTCAAGCCCGACGCCATGGCCATCGTGCCCCTCGTGATCGATACCATTTATACCTCGATCTGGAAAACGGCGGAGGAGACCGGCCGCGCGGACGTGCTCAGTAAGGGCATTAAAATATCGAACGCTCTCATGAAGGTGGGCATCGACGTCAGAGAGAAGCTGTTTTCTCAGATCGCCGAAAAGTTCGGCGGGCATTTCCCCACGTTCTCCTGCGGCGGCGCGCCCAGCCGCGCCGAATACGTGACCACGCTGTGCGATATCGGCTTCCGTATCTACAACGGCTACGGGCTTACCGAATCCTCGCCTACGGTCACGCTGAACCTCGATTGCCGCAATAAGCCCGAATGCGCCGGTAAGGCCTTCCCGAAGGCGGAATTCAAGATCCACGACCCGGATAAGGACGGCGTGGGCGAGATCTGGATCCGCGGCGAAAACGTGACCCGCGGCTATTATAACGACCCCGAGGCCACCGCCGCTTCCTTTGAGGACGGCTGGTTCAAAACCGGCGACTACGGCCGCACGGACGAAGAGGGCCTGCTCTATATCATGGGCCGCAAAAAGAACCTGATCATTCTGGATAACGGCAAAAACGTGTATCCCGAAGAGGTGGAAGCCTTCTTTATGGAGCATATCGATTACATCCACGAGGTGGTCGTATTCGAGGGCGAAAAGGAAGTGAACGGCCGCCCGCAGAAAATCATCGTGGCTGCCTTCCAGCTCGACGCCGAGGATTTCAAGGATAAGAGCGAGCAGGCGCTTTACGAAATGATGAGCCTTGACGTGAGCAACGTCAACCGCCTGATGCCCGCTTATAAGCGCGTGCAGGATATCTACGTTTCCACCGAACCGTTTGAGATCAATTCCACCCGCAAGGTGATCCGCAAAAAGGTGGAGGAACGCTATTACGCATGGCTCAAAGAGAATCAAAATCAATAAAAGGAGAAATATATCATGCTTGACAGAATCAGAAATATCATCTGCGAATTTGTGGATATCGATCCCGAATCCATCACCCCCGAAACCAACATCCGCACCGATCTCGGCCTCAATTCTCTTGAGCTGGTGAATCTCGCCGTGGAGATCGAAGAGGAATTCGACGTGGAGATTCCCGATAGAGAGGCCATGGGCCTTGAGACCGTCGCCGACGCCATGCGCATCATCGAGGAATACATGGACTGATCCCCGCGGACGTTTCCCGAAACGGTCCGTGAACGGCGCGCAGCCGCGAAAAGCAAACACAGAACACATATCCGGACGCAATAAAAAGCGCGGATGTGTGTTTTTTTTATTTATTCCCAATACATTGCCCTTCAATTTCGTTATATAAGTACAGGCGGGAGGTGAAAGAATGACGAATCACGAGGTGGATGCGCTGATCCGGCGCATCGGCGGCGGGGACAGGAAAGCGTTCGCCGCACTGTACGAAGCATACCGCACGCCGGTATACTTTTACGCGCTGCGCCTGACCGGAAGCCCGCAGAAGGCCGAAGACGTGATGCAGGAAACGTTTCTTGCGATCCTAAACGGCAGCAAGGGGTATACGGAGAGAGGAAAAGGAGCAGCGTGGATCTATACCATCGCCCGGAACAAAGCCAACGATCTGTTCCGAAAAGAGCGGAAGGAAGCGCCGCTGTCCTTTGCTGAAGCGCTGGCTGCGCCGCCGCCGGAGTGGGACGGTTATCCGCAGATGCTCGAGGCGCTGAACGATAAGGAACGGGATATCGTCATTCTGCGCGTGCTCTGCGGTTTTACGCTCACCGAGATCGCCCGCCATAAAAAAATGCCGAAGGGGAGTGTGTTCTGGAGCTATAACAACGCAATGAAAAAGCTGAAAAAATACCTGCAGGAAGAAGGTGAATCGCATGTATAGAAACGTAAAAAAAGAACTCAAAAGGCAGGCTGCAGAAAAAACGCCCGCGCCGTCGGGGGCGTTGGCTTCATTTCTGCGCGAGGAAACGCAAGCGCCGAAATGCCGGTATCGCACCCGGCCCAATCTGCAAAAGCGCACCGTTGCCGCCGTACTCGCGGTATTTGCGGCGGTGCTTGCGGGGCTCGGCGTCTTTCGTATTTCGGGGAACCTCCCCGAAGCGCCATCCTCGGAAACGCAGCAGTACAACCACGCGCCTATCGGGCTGATCGTTGTTTCCGCCGCCGGAACGCAAGCCGAGGAGGCGGTCTCGATCCCGACCCACCCCGATTTTACCATGGAGCTGCCGGTAAAAGGGCTGTTGGCCGTGGAAAGGCTTGCCGATGCTTCGGAGGAATCGAAGCTTGCAGCCGAGCACAGCATAAACGGTAAAATGCGCGAGTATCTGCGGTATACGGATGCGGATTGCCTGACCTACAGAGTGAAAACCAAGAGCATGACCAACGTGACGGTGGGATACGGTACGGTGAATACGTTCATCCTTTGCGGGCTGGATACTGAGGCCCTGGAAACGATCCGCATCTCATTGGAGGGCTTCGGCGCTATGGAGGTGGAGCCTGCCGGGGGAGAGCCGCTGAACGCGTCGAATTATCTTTATGATCGCGAGCTCGTGATCACAAAATCGCAATTTGAACGGTGGTACCGCGATCCGGCGCGGCTGCAGGGAACGGCGCTGTTTACCTATTGGGACGTGAGCGGGCAGATGCTTGTTATGCTGAACGCGGAGCCGGAATTGCCGCTTTCCTTTTTCCATGCCGACGTCACCTTTACCGTTTCCTATACGGACGGCGAGAGCCAGAGCTTTCACGTGAAGATCACCTTCAACGACCGCGGCGAAATGTGCGCCGTTTATAAGAAATAAGTACGGTTCAAAATCCGTATGCGCGTCCGGCGTTTGCCGGATACCGAAAGAAAGGCAGGATATGAAAAAGTTAATATGTTTGTTTTTGGCTGCGGCGATCCTGATTCTGCCGACGGCCTGTGGAAACACATCCGCTCCCGGCGGCGTATTGCTCACCGAGGGGGACAGCGTCAGCTTTGAAGACCCCGTGGACCTTGTGGCGCTGTATAAAGAATACTTTTTGACGTCATTGGAGCTTACCGGCGGCACGGGCTATGAAAAACCGGGGGATGCGCCCGAAAGCGTATCCTTCAACGGCGGGGAAACGCGGCTGAACCTTCGCCTGAAAAACGACCGTTTTGCCTGCGATTACGGGGTGTATGTGGTATTGAACGGCGTGTTTCAGGCTTTCTCGGTGCTCGATACGCAGGGGAACGCTTCCGATTCCGCTTATATGCAGAGCTTCGATCTGCAGGAAAACGAGACGCTGGACGTTATACTCAGCTTTACGCCGGATACCGGCGTGAAGGGAGAAACGCTGCCGCTATGCATCTGTTATATTTCCCAGCCCTCCTTTGAAACGGCATATACCGGCGATTTCGGGCGGTACGGGCATTTTCACGAGCACGCCTACCGTTTCGGGACGCGCGGTTTGCTGCGTATGGAAGCGGATTCCCCGAAGGAAGCGCCGACCTATGCGCCTGCCGTTGAAAACATGGAGCTTCCCCAATACTATAAGGATATCAACGGAACGGACGACGGGGACCGTATCATTCTGGAATTGTTTTCCGATGAAGCGCAGATGAAAACGGACGGCAGACACAGGGTGCTCGATCCGCAGAGAGGGGAAAACGCCGCGCTGTATCTGGACGTAAACGGGATCGATGCAGCGTTTCGCGCAACGTTATTTGTAAACCATGAACCCGTTTCCTTTGCGGACGGCGTCAATTGCGCGGCGTTTACTGCCGCGAAGGATAAGCTCACCCGCGTTACGCTGCCGGTGGATACCACGGCGATCCCCGCGGACAGCCACGCGTACCTGTGGGTCTTCGATACGGAGATGGCCGCCGGCGCCTATCTGCCGGAGGGAACCTACGACCTTCGCGATATGCTCGGCACGTTCTTCCTTCTGCCGTCTTATAAAAGCGGGGAAGCGTCTGCTTCATCGGACGCGGCAGCGGATCTTGCTGACGAACCGATGAACGATATTGGCTCGTTGGACTTTATACCGGAACGGTATTACGCCCGGTATATCGCAAAAACGGGGCCCGATACCCTTTGCGTCGTCGCCCGGGACGCGGCTGCGGAGACCGCGTCCGTTCAGGCGGAAACGCCGCAAGCCGTGCCCTATGCCGTGTGGTTTTACGATATGCGCGAAAGCCATGCGTCGGGGCCCTTTGCCATAGATGGGGATGCGGCGCGGTTCTTTACGGCGCAGGGGCGTTTGTATACCATGAGCGGGCCCGGCGGCGAAGCGGTGATTTTGCACGGGTGGAACGATGCGGGAAACGAAGTGTTTACAAAAGACATGACGGCGCTTTACGCCGAGGCGCCTCCCTTGCCTGACCTGCAGACGCTTTTGTTCGCGTATCTTTCCCCCGACGGCGAAGCCCTGCTTTATAACACTGCGGAAAACGGCGCGCTGCACGTGTATGTGCGTTCCTTTGAAAGCGGCGAGGCGCGGGAGCTTCCGCTTCCGGAGGAAATGCGCTTGCATGTTTCCGGCTTTGACGGTGAAAACGACGGCGCTGCTGTCAGGCGTAAAACAGGCCTGTTCGACCCGCGGAATATCTTCCAAAACGTAAGCCTGAGCTGCGCCGAGGGCTCCGTTGGTCAAAATAGGGATGATGTAAAT
>CAMVBR010000195.1 GCA_947165755.1 uncultured Clostridia bacterium | reverse complement strand
CGCCGTGGCCGACGACGTGCTGAAAAAGGTGTATTCCGATAAGGTCGTAAATATGGTTGTGCAGCTATTGTACCCCATCATCGAGAAGGAATTTCAGAAGGTATGGGTGGATATCCCCGATACGCTCGAGATCCCGGACGTGCCCTCGGGCGTGGGCTCCATCAAGGCGAACGTGGTGACCAATATCGAGCTGAACGACATCGAGCAGGCGCTCACCGCCATCGATATGTATCTGTTCCCCACCACGCTGGCCGATCTTCTGCCCGCCGAATACGGCGAGGCGAAGGCAAAGCTCAAGCAGGCCACTACCCGCTCCGCCTACGATAAAGCCACCGATACCCTGACCACCGCGTGGCACGACGCGGCGCTGCTGGACAAAAACGGGAACCTGGATCTTTACTGGGGCGTGACCGACCGCGAAAGCTTTATAAACGCCATGTGCGCGGCGCTTTCGGGCGCGGAGCCCATGCTGCTGGCGCTGCTGCACAACGTGCCCTGCAACAAAACGGGCAGCGTGGGCAAGGGCGCGGGCAAGGCCGCGGTGCTGGGCGGCGCAATGAAGCTGGATCTGACCGTGAACGACATCGAGCTGGTGTTTTCCGCCGCACCCAACCCGGGCTACAACAACGTGGTGGCACCCATTTTCGAGGCGCTGGGCATCGACCCGCCGGACGGCAGCCAAATGACCTCGGTGCGGCAGTTCCTTACCGAGGGGCTGCTGGATCTTGTGGACAAGGTCGTGGACCGGCTGCTCGCTGCCCCGCTCAACTTTTTGCTGGACGTGCTGCCCCACGTGGCCTACGCCGTGGAGGCGGGGTTCATCGTGCCGCTGCTCTCGCTGCTGAAAACCGAGATCAACTTTACCACCAACGCCTACTACACCGCCCAGATCGCCGGGGACGGCATGCTGGCGGACCCCTATAAAAACGAGGAGCCCATACGCATCAACGGCCACGAGCTGTTTGACCTGAGCGCCATGGGTATCGATATTTCATCGCTGAACGGCCTTCTCTCCTCCGTGGGCGGCAAGCTCGGCATCGCGCTGCCCGCCATCGACGGCGCCGCCCTTGCCACGCTTGGCGAGCTCACCTGGCACAACACCCTGCGCACCGAGTACCCCTACACCGGCGCCGAGGCGGGCAAGGCCGCCAGAATCAAAGCCAACAAGGCGGACGTAACCCTGTTTTTGCTGCGCTACGTATTCGGCGCGCTGAAGGACCGGGCGCTGATCGATAAGGTATTCTCCCTCATCAAGCCCGGCGAGGCCGTGCCGGAGCTCGTTTATACCGTCACCGACCGGCTGGCCGCCGACCCCGATACGGCCATTGCGGCGCTGTGCGAGCTGCTGCTGCCCCAGAGCCACCCAGCCCCCGCGGCGGTAACGTGGCGGGCCTTTGAGGCCTCCACGGGCAAGGCGCAGACCCTGTATACCGATTACTGGACAACCGCCAAGGCCGGGTACATGGTAAATAACCTGCCGCGGCTGATCGACGGCGTGCTTGCGGGGAGCGATATGGAGATCGCCGGGATCGGGGCCGACAGCCTTGCCGAGCTGATCGACGGCATTGCCGATAAAATATGCACCCCCGATATCCTGAACAAGGTGGCCGCCAAGATCGCCGAAACGCTGAATAAGGTTTCGCTGCCCGATATGGTGAAGGACCTTGTGAAGAACAAGCTGGGCATCGATCTCTCGTTCTGGAGCGGCTACCGGGCGTCCTTTACCCCCGGGGACCGCGCCGCCTTCAAGCAGGGCGTGCTCGACCTCGTGTACCCCGTAAGGGGCCTGCTCGATTACCTGCTGCTGGGAAAACATATCACCGTGACCATTGCGGACGCGCCCAGCGATACCAAGCTGGATCTGGTGGATCTGCCCGGCTACGACGCCTATTCGGCAGGGCTGATCCCGCTGCTGGAGGCCCTGGGCGTGAGCGATCCGCCCGCGGCGGCGAGCCTTTCCGGCGGCAGCATGACGCTGATCTCCACCCTGATCGATACCGTGTTCACCGTGGTGGAGGGCATCAAGCTCGATCCGTTTTCGGAGCTGATGACCATGCTGCCCAACCTCTTGTTTTTCCTGCGCAGCGGCTGCCTCACCGACGTGATGGACCACGTGCTTTACGCGGTGAACGGGCTCATTGAGACCGTAAGGCCCATATACGACGTGAATTTGGAGGCCCTGATCGATTTCGACCTGCGCTTTACCAAAACCGACCCCATCGCCTTCGTGTGCGGGCTGGCTTCGGATTTGATCGAAGAAAAGCTCGGCATCCGCATTCCGCTGAGCTTTACCACCGAAAGCCTGTATAACGACCTGTGCTGCTGGACCACCGAGAGCTATACCTCCGCAAACGGGCAGACGGCCATGCGGGTGAACGCCGCGAGCGTGAACAAAAACGACATTTTATCGGTCATTTACGATTTCCTGCTGAGCGAGATCCTGTTTTCGGAGCGCACCCCCGCCTACCTGCAGTTTGCCAAGGACAAGCTGGGGCTGAGCGACTTTATCGTGAACTACCTCACCAACGCCGCCCCCGCCATCAGGAACGCGGAGCAGACCTACCCGGGCGCGGGCAAGGCGCTGGTGTTCTGGGTGTTCTTTGCGGCGGATTCGCTGGTGGGCGCCTCGGGCGGCGGCAACAACAGCCTGCTCGGAATCGCTGCGGCCCTGATGGGCAGCGGCTCGGCGGACGCCCGCGCCTTCGCAGCGAGCGAGCTGACGAAGGATATCCGCAACGAGGGCTTTGCCTCGATGCTGCTCGACGTGCTGAAACCACTGTTTTCAAGATAATACCGAATGAAAGAAAAGCTGTTTTCCGACCCCGATTTTTATAAAAAGCTGACGCGCCTTACGCTGCCCATTGCCTTTCAGAGCCTGATGCTGGCCACGGTGGCGGCCTGCGACGCGCTGATGCTCGGCCGGGTTTCGCAGAACGCCATGGCTGCGGTATCGCTGGCCACGCAGGTGCAGTTCGTGCAGAACATGCTGCTGGGCGCGATCACGGGCACCGTGGCGATCTTAGGCGCGCAATACTGGGGCAAGGGAGATACCCACGCCATTCAGAAGATCTTTTGGCTCAGCCTGCGGCTGGCGGGCGGCGTGAGCGTGGCATTCTGCGCCGCCTGCCTTGCGATCCCGAAATGGCTGATGCTGCTGTTCGCGCAGGACCCGGCGCTGGTGGAGATCGGCGCGGGGTATCTGAAGATCGCCGGGTGGAGCTACCTGATCACAGGCTTTTCACAGGTGTATCTTGCCCTGATGAAGGTGACCGACCGCGCCGCCCGCAGCGCGTGGATCAGCTCCGGCGCGGTGATCGTGAACATTGTTATGAACGCCGTATTCATTTTCGGCGTGGGGCCTATCCCCGCCATGGAGGCAAGGGGCGCGGCGCTGGCCACGCTGCTGGCGCGGGCGGCGGAGCTTATATGGACGCTGTTTTCCATTCGGCAAAAGGGCTTTTTCCGCCCGAAGCTCTCGTTCTTCTTCGCCAAGGATACGCTTTTATTCCGTGATTACCGCAGGATCGGGCTGCCGATCCTGGGCAGCTACGTATTTTGGGGCGTGGGCTTTACCTCCTACACCGCCGCCATCGGCCACATGGGCGCTGACGCCGCCGGGGCCAATTCCGTGGCCGCCGTGGTGAGGGACCTGCTTTGCTGCCTGTGCAACGGCATTTGCGCCGGGGGCGGCATTCTGCTGGGCAACGAGCTGGGCGCGGGCAAGCTGGAGAAGGGAAAGCGCTGCGGCGAAAAGCTGGCGAAGCTCTCGGTGCTCGTGGGGCTGGGCGCCATGCTGCTGGTGCTTGCCCTCGCCTACCCCCTGACGCGGGCGGTGAAGCTCACCGACGAAGCGCGGGCATACCTGTGGCAGATGATGCTGATCCTTGCCGTATACATGGTGGGCCGGTGCGTGAACACCGTGGTGATCAACGGCGTGTTCTACGCCGGGGGCGACGCAAAATTCGACGTGTATTCGCTGGCCGTGACCATGTGGGGCCTTGCGGTGCCGCTGGCCTTTTTGGGCGCGTTCGTGTTCCACTGGCCCGTGGCCGTGGTTTACGCCTGCACCTGCGTGGACGAGGTGGGCAAAATGCCGTGGGTATATGCGCACTATAAAAAATATAAGTGGGTAAAGGACCTGACGAGATAAAAAAAGATCCCGAGGGGATCTTTTTTTAATGATGAAATATGAAAGATGAGAGATGAAAATCGGCAGCGGCAAAAGCCGCATTTTAATAGGTAAGGCCGATTTATCTTTTATCTTTTATCTCTTATCTCTTATCTTTATTTTTCCTCCCCGTCCCAGAACTCGAACACCCGCGTCCAGAAATCCTCGTCCTGGGCGGTCATTCGGCGCCAGTCGGTATCGGCGAAGAAGGCGCGCTTCTTTTCGAGCGTGGGCAGGCGGCCCGCGCGGTTCAGCTTATTGAAGCGGCCGAAGGTCTGCTGCATATAGTTCACCGCGTCCGCCGTATAGTTGGGGTTGTGACCGCGGTCGCCGTATACGAGAAAGGTCTGCTCGGGGCAGAGGGTCTGCAGCAGCCCGGTATTGGGGGCGAAGGGCACCATGGCGTCGTCGGTGGACTGGGCGAACAGGTATTTTGCAGTGCCCAGCTTTACGGCATCCGGCAGGTAGGCGTTCCAGTAATCCGGCGCGGCGGCCTGCTCGAAGGCCATCACCTTTTTGATGAGCCCCTGCTCGGCGGGCACACGGGCGTTGGCAAGCGAGGCGGAAAGCAGCCCCTCCACCGATAAAAAGCCCGAGATCACAACGATTTTGGGGATATCGGGGTGAAAGCGCGGGATGTTGCCCACCGCAAAGCCGCCCCAGGAGTGGCCGATGCAGTATACGTTTTGGTATTTCTGAAAAACGCCCTCGGCCTTCAGGTATTTCAGGGCGCTGTCCAGATCGGCCAGCGAGCGGCTCATGCTGCCGATGGTATCGCCCTCCGAGGCAAAGCAGCCCGTGTTATCGTAGGCGAGCACCGGGTACCCAGCGCGGCAGATGCGGTCGATCTCGGCCATATAGGAGCGGTGGCCGCCGCCGATGCCGTGGCAGAACACGATCAGCGTATCGGCCCGGGCGCCC
>CAMVBR010000194.1 GCA_947165755.1 uncultured Clostridia bacterium | reverse complement strand
GCGACATATTGTGATAAGGAGGGATCGCTTGTGGAACAGAAGCTGCCCATCGGGGCGCTGCTGAAGATCACCGTAAACGGCATCGAGCAGAGCATGAACGCCCGCGTGACCGCGCTGGGGCTGACCGCGGCGCAAAGCCACGTGATGCACTATATCTGCCGCCATTCCGGGCAGGTGCACCAGCGGGACGTGGAGCAGGCCTTTGAGCTTTCGCATGCCACGGTATCGGGGCTCATCGACCGCCTTGAAAGCAAGGGCTTTATCCGCCGGGCAAGGGGCGAGGCGGACGGGCGCTGCATCGCGCTTTACGCCACCGAAAAAGCGCTGGAATACGAAGAGCGCATCCACGGCTATATTCTGGAAAACGAGGCGCAGATGCTCATGGGCTTATCGCCGGAAGAGGAGGAGGCCCTGCGCAGGGCGCTGCAAAAAATATTATCCAATCTGGGTATGGAACCCTGCTGCAAAAAGAAACACAGTGAGGAGGAGAATACATGAAAGAAAAACCAACCGGCGGCGCGCGCCGTGTAAAGCTGCTGCACAGCGTGCGCGAATATAAAAAGCAGACGCTGCTCACGCCCCTGTTCATGATCGGCGAGGTGGTATGCGAGTGCATCATTCCCACGCTCACCGCGCAGCTCATCAACTCCATTCAGGCGGGCAGCACGCTGAAGGATGTGAGCAAATACGGGCTTTTGCTGCTGGGCATGGCCATGGTATCGCTGTTCTTCGGCTCCATGGCGGGCAAATTCGCGGCGGACGCCTCCACCGGCTTTGCCAAGAACCTGCGCAAGGACCTGTTTTACAGGGTGCAGGCCTTTTCCTTCGCCAATATCGACCGGTTCTCCACCTCGAGCCTGGTCACGCGCCTCACCACCGATATCACCAACGTGCAGATGGCGTATATGATGATCATCCGCATCGCGGTGCGCGCCCCGCTCATGCTGCTGTTTTCCTCCATCATGAGCGCGCGGTTGGGCGGACGGCTGGCGCTGGTGTTCGCCGGGTTCATCCCGCTGCTCATCTTCGCGGTGGTCATACTTACGGTATTCGTGATGCCGCTGTTCAAGTCCGTGTTCAAAAAATACGACGACGTGAACGCCTCGGTGCAGGAGAATATCAAGGGCATCCGCGTGGTGAAGAGCTTCGTGCGCGAGGCCTACGAAAAGCAGAAATTCGGCGCAGCCAGCGAGATGCTGCGCAAAAACTTTTTGAAGGCGGAGCGCATCATGGCGGGCGCCATGCCGCTGATGCAGCTCGCCATGTACGGCTCCATGATCCTGCTCGGCTATTTCTGCGCCAAGATCGTGATCTCCTCCGGCGGCACCGAGCTTGAGATCGGCACCATTTCGGGCATGCTGACCTACTCGATGCAGATCCTCATGTCGCTGATGATGGCGGCCATGATCTTCGTAATGGTCACCATGTCCATCGCCTCGGGCAAGCGCATTCAGGAGGTACTGAACGAGGTTCCCGAGATCACCGCGCCCGAAAACCCCGAAACCGAGGTTGCCGACGGCAGCGTGGATTTTGACGACGTTTCGTTCAAATACGCCGCCACCGCACACCTGAACACGCTGGAGCATATCGAGCTCCACATCCCCTCCGGGGCCACGGTGGGCGTGATCGGCGGCACCGGCGTGGGCAAGACCTCGCTCATTCAGCTCATCTGCCGGCTTTACGACGTCAGCGAGGGCGCCGTGCGGGTCGGCGGCAAGGACGTCCGCCGATACGATCTCGATACGCTCCGCGCCGAGGTGGCCGTGGTGCTGCAGAAGAACGTGCTGTTTTCCGGCACCGTAAAAGACAACATGCGCTGGGGCAAGCCGGACGCCACCGACGAAGAGATCCGCTATTACTGCCGTCTGGCGCAGGCCGCCGAATTCATCGAGAGCTTTCCCGATGGGTACGATACCTGGATCGAGCAGGGCGGCGCGAACCTATCAGGCGGGCAGCAGCAGCGGCTGTGCATCGCCCGTGCGCTCATCAAGCAGCCGAAGATCCTCATTCTGGACGACTCCACCTCGGCGGTGGATACCAAAACCGATGCGCTGATCCGCAAAACCTTCAAAGAGCAGATCCCCGATACCACGAAGATCATCATTGCCCAGCGCATCTCCTCGGTGCAGGACGCGGATATGATCGTGGTGATGGATAACGGCAGAATCGACGCGGTCGGCACGCACGATACGCTGCTCGGCAGCAACAGGATCTATACCGAAGTATACGAATCCCAAACGAAAGGCGGTGATTTCGATGCCCAATGAGAAAGCTCCCACCAAGTCAAGGCCCGCGCGCGGCATGCGCGGCGGCAGGCCCGGCGATATCGATATGAAGATCATAAGGCGCCTGTTCGGCTACCTGAAAAAGGATTACCCGGTCGCGCTCATTCTCATTGCCGTGTGCATCGCCGTGGCGGCAGCCGCCGGCGTGGTGCCCGCCGTTATCGTGAAAGAGATCACCAACCTGATGGCCGACGCCCTTTCCAAGCTCCCGCTGAACGCAGGCGCAGACGCGCTCATGGAGGCCGGCAAAGCCCTTTGGGCTGAGCAGTACGCTTCCGCCATCGGCGGCATCGTGCTGAAATTCGGCTCCCTGCTGCTGGTCGGGCTCGTGGCCGCGGGCGTCAGAGAGCAGCTTGTGGCATACGTGACGCAGGGCTTTTTGGATAAGATGCGCCGCCGCGTGTTCGATACCATGCAGGACCTGCCCGTGAAATATTTCGATCAGAATACCCACGGCGACGTGATGAGTATCTACACCAACGATATCGATACCCTGCGCCAGATGATCAGCCAGGGCCTGCCATCTATCTTTTCCGCAGCCATCACGCTGGTGGTGCTGGTCGCCATCATGATGTATTACAGCATTTCTCTTATGGTGGTGGTCGTCGTCGGCGTCATCGGCATGTTCTTCGTCACCAAAAAGGTGGGCGGCAACTCCGCGAAGTATTTCGTGAAGCAGCAGAAGAGCGTGGGCGAAATGGAAGGCTTTATCGAGGAAATGATGAACGGCCAGAAGGTGATCAAGGTGTTCACCCACGAGCGCGCCGCAGAAGCGGATTTCGATAAGGTGAACGAGGCGCTGTGTGAAAACAGCCGCCGCGCCCATACCTTCTCAAACATTTTCGGCCCGATCATGAACAACATCGGCAATATTCTCTACGTGCTTACGGCCTTTGTGGGCGGCGTGCTGATCGTGTTCGGCGCGAACGTGCCCAATCTGTCGCTTGAAAACGTGTTCTCGGGGCAGTTCCTCGCGCCGCTGAGCGTGGCCGTGGTGGCCTCTTACCTCGGCATGTGCAAGCAGTTCACCGGGCAGGTGAACCAGGCCTCGCAGCAGATCAACGCCATCGCCATGGCCATGGCGGGCGCGGGCCGTATTTTCGCCATTCTCGACGAAGCGCCCGAAGCGGACGACGGTTACGTAACGCTGGTGAACTGCCGCGAGGAAAACGGGCGGATCGTGGAATGCGAGGAGCGCACCGGCCACTGGGCGTGGAAGCACCCCCACGCTGCGGACGGCACCGTGACCTATACGCCCCTGCGCGGCGACGTGGTGTTCGACCACGTGGATTTCTCTTACGAGCCCGGCAAGCAGGTGCTGTATGACGTTTCGCTTTACGCCAAGCCCGGGCAGAAGGTGGCCTTCGTGGGCGCCACCGGCGCGGGCAAAACCACCATCACGAACCTGATCAACCGCTTCTACGATATCGAGGACGGCAAGATCCGCTACGACGGCATCAACATCACCAAGATCAAAAAGGCCGATCTCCGCCGGTCGCTGGGTATCGTGCTGCAGTCTACCAACCTGTTTACCGGCACGGTGATGGATAACATCCGTTACGGCAAGCTGGACGCTACGGACGAAGAGTGCATCGCCGCCGCGAAGCTGGCCAACGCCGACGATTTCATCACCCGCCTGCCGGACGGCTACGATACAATGCTCACCGCCAACGGCGCAAATCTTTCGCAGGGCCAGCGGCAGCTGCTCTCTATTGCCCGCGCGGCGGTGGCGGACCCACCTGTGATGATCCTCGATGAGGCCACCTCCTCCATCGATACCCGTACCGAGGCGCTGGTGCAGCAGGGCATGGACGCCCTTATGAAGGACCGCACCGTGTTCGTGATCGCCCACCGGCTTTCCACCGTGAAGAATTCCAACGCCATTATGGTGCTCGACCACGGCCGCATCATCGAGCGCGGCAGCCACGAAGACCTGATCGCCCAGAAGGGCACCTACTATGCGCTCTATACCGGGGCGTTTGAGCTGGAATGAGCCGCGCCGCAGGCGAAGCCGCGATATGAATTCCTTGCGGAATTCATATCATATCGCATTTCGCAAAGCGAAATATATCGCATTTTTCGCAGAAAAATATATCGCGCTGCGCAGCAGCATATCGCATAATACAGAACACAAAACAATAAAGGAGAAATACCATGGAACGAATCTGCAAATTCTTAAAGGATGCCGGCGTGTATTATCTCGCCACCTGCGAGGGCGATCAGCCCCGCGTGCGCCCCTTCGGCACCGCCCATATTTTCGAGGGGAAGCTCTACATCCAGACCGGTAAGAAAAAGGACGTGGCGAAGCAGCTCAACGCCAACCCCAAGGCGGAGCTCTGCGCGTTCAAGGACGGCGTATGGCTGCGCGTGGCGGGCGAAATGCAGGCCGACGACCGCGTGGAGGCAAAGAAATCGATGCTGGACGCCTATCCCGAGCTGCGCGGCATGTACGATGAAAACGACGATAACACCATCGTTTATTTCTTCACCTCAGGCAAGGCGACCTTCTCCTCCTTCACTTCCGCGCCTCAAACCGTGGAATTCTGATATGGCATTTTTTAACAACCGCACGCCGGGGAAGCTCTCCCCGGCGCTGCTGCATGAAATAGAATTATTTATCGCCCGCTTTTATACCGAAGAAAAACCGGCGGCCGAACGCCGGGAGACCGCACCCGCACCGGCCGGCCCGCATACGGTTTACGTATGCGGCTCTTCCGTTTTCCCAAACGCCTTCGCCCCTGAAGACGCCGCGATGTCGGAAGACGCCGATGCGGTCGAAGAACCGGTATCGGCCGGAAGAGAAGCCGACGCTCCCGCAGCCGGGGCAAAACGGCAGCCGC
>CAMVBR010000193.1 GCA_947165755.1 uncultured Clostridia bacterium | reverse complement strand
ATCAGCGTGTTGAACTCGTCGATCAGCTCGCCGAAGAGCTTCAGCGCTTCATTCACCGGCTGCGGGGTGCTCATATCAACACCCGCGATCTTCAGCAGCGAGATCGGATCGGTGCAGCAGCCGCCGGAGAGGTATTTCTTGTAATCCGCTACGGCAGGCGCGCCTTCGGTAAGAATGCGGTTGGTGATGGCCACGGCGGCGGAAAAACCGGTCGCATACTGGAATACGTAATAGTTATAGAAGAAGTGAGGAATGCGCGCCCATTCCAGCGCGATACCGTCGTCCGATACCATATCGGGACCGAAATAGAGCTTATTGAGCTCGAGATATTTTTCGGAAAGCACGTCGGCGGTCAGCGTGTCGCCGTTTTCTGCCATTTGCCCCATCATCAGCTCAAACTCCGCAAACATGGTCTGGCGGTACACGGTGCCCTTGAACTGATCGAGGAAATGATTGATGAGATACGCTTTTTGCTTTTTATCTTCCGTATGCGCCAACAGGTACTTCATGAGCAGCACTTCGTTGCAGGTGGAAGCGACCTCTGCCACGAAAATGACGTAATCACTGGTATTCACCGGCTGGTATTTGCAGCTGTGATAGCTGTGCAGCGCATGGCCCATTTCATGCGCAAGCGTAAACATGGAATCCAGATTATCCTTGTGGTTCAGCAGCACGTAGGGGTGCGGGAACGCGTTGCCCGAGGAATAGGCGCCGCCGCGTTTTCCCTCGTTTTCATATACGTCGATCCAGCGGTTGGCGAAGCCCTCCTTGAGAAGCGCAATATAATCATCTCCAAGGCAGGAAAGCGCCGTGAGTACGGTTTCCTTTGCTTCTTCAAAAGAGATCTCTGCGCTGGCGTCAGGCACGATGGGGGTATACACGTCGTACATGTGAAGCGTATCTACACCGAGCATTTTTTTGCGAAGCGCAACGTAGCGATACATTTTATCGAGATTGGCGTGAACGGCTTCGATCAGGTTATGATACACCTCGGTGGGGATCTCATGGGAATCCAGCGCGGCTTCCAGCGTGGAGCCGTATTTTCTGGCGTCGGCAAAGAAAATGAGCTGCTTGAACTGTCCGTTCAGCGTGGCTGCAACGGTATTTTTCATTTCGCCGAGTCGATTGTAATACGCCTCAAAAACGGTTTTTCTGAAATCGACGTCGGCGCTTTCAAGCAGCGGCACAAAGGAACCGTTGGTAAGCTGATGAACGTTGCCTTCACCGTCCGTAACGTCCGGAAAACGCAGATCGGCATTACGCAGCGTGCTGCCGATATTATCGGGAGCGTCGGCCATTTCGGCGGCGGAGGCCAGCAGCGTTTCGCATTCGGGGGAAAGGATGTGCGCGGCGCGTCGGCGGATCAGGTAAATACTGCGCCGATAGGTTTCAAGCTCGGGGCATTCCGTATAGAACGCTTCGATTTTCTCTTCCGGGATCGCCATGATCTCGGGCACCGCGAATGCGGAAGCGCTGGCGATCATCGAATAGGTGCGCATGGCTTTTCCCCGCATATCTTGATAAAACGCATTGCCGGTATCTTCATCGCCCTTGCAGCTCGCGTATCCGTAAAAGGAAGAAAGCCGCAGAGTGAGTTCATCCTGCAAACGGTAGTAGGCGAGAAGTGCGTGCGCGCTTTCACCGAGCGTGCCGCGAAAGGCCGTAATTTTATCCGGCATAGCGTTCAGCGCTTCATATTCCGCGAACCATGCTTCGTCAGAAGAAAAAATATCCTGCAGGTTCCAGGTGTGTTCAACGGGTACTTCGTTTCTTTTCGGTATTCTTTTCATTTATATACTCCTTTCTTATTAACCAAAATCAAATATGAAATCTTTAAAAAGAACATTGATCGATCCTCATATTCGTTATCATTCTACGACTATGTTTTCTCTGTTGCGGAGCAGTCCGAAGTTGATCGTCTTATGTTGTATTTGATTTACGCCGTGAGCTCCGATTCCGATCACCGTGCCGCCGTTGAGGCCATACCCTCCGCCTGAGGCCCTGCCGACCTTCATGGTATACGTCAGGCGGATCCCCTTATACAGGATGGAAAAATCGTTTACGTGCTCATGTCCGCAGAAAACGTGTTTTACTGTTTCAGTATTCTGCAATATTTCAAAAAAACCTCGCTGCACAGGAACGCCGTCCCTTTTTTCACAGCAGATATCTTCGTTGCGTTCCCCGCAGGCGGCGTATTCCTTTCGCCATCGCTTATCTGACGCACACCAAGCTGCGTCAAAAGCGTATTGATATTCCGGTAAAGGAATATGGAACATCAGCATGATTTCCGCTGCGTTGTTCGATTGTTCGTTGATCTTTTCCGCATTGTACCGGAACCATTCCTGCTGGATCTCATTCGGCTGTCCGTGATGGCTGTCCATCATAAAGACGGATTCCACGATCCGATCGCCTTCACAGACGTTTATTATGTAGTTTCCCACGCCCATAGCGGGGTCGTTCTTATAAAAAATGCAGTGCGGGCAGCTGAGGAACAGATCCGCCATATAGTTTTTATCCATATTGGATTCGTCTTCGTGGTTGCCGAACACCGGCGCCCAGGGAATACCGAAGCTCTCAAACAGATTGCAGATGCGTTTCATGGAATATATGGCGCAATCGCTGCAGATCAGATCGCCAGTAACTGTGATCAGATCCGGCTTTACCGATTTAACAAGCCGCCGGATCGTATGAGATTCCGCAGCAGCCATCAGTGCGCGCGCGTCATAATCGGCAAAATGCGTGTCTGTGATATTCAGTATAACGAAATCGCGGTTCTTTTCTTTCTGCAAGGCAAATATGTGTTCATCGTTGGCCGGCTGTTCGCCGGGGATTCCTATGAAACGCTCTTTTCTGCGATTATCTCTGTCTTTTACGGAGCCTGCCCATTTGCTGAAACCGAGTTCCCGTTTCCAAATAGAATGAGCATTCAGCATACGGGGGCCTCTGTTGTAATAACGATCTCGCGTTCACCGATTTTGCTTTCAAACGTAACAAGTACGGTTCCACCGGTTTCGTTATATGCGTATACGCAGTCTTCTCCGTCGATTTTTGCGTTTACAACGGCAGCGGGAATTTTTACCCGGATATTTGCCGTAAATTCCGCCGCGCCCGATGCTCGGATAAATATCTTATTTGTTACCGTCTTCAAAGAAAGAATACGCAGGGAAGTGCCGATAACGCAAACCGTATCGTGCAGATATGATATATCGCAATACATACCGTTTTCACCGGGATATAAAACCGGATCCTTTACAATTTGGAAATCAGGTGCAAACATATCGGCATAAGTTCCCGGGAGCGTCAGCGGTTCATCGTTGATACTTTCATCCATAACGGCGGCAATCACATATTCGTTTCTGCGAAGCTGCAGGAAATTACGAAATTCGATTTCAGGCACGGCCTGTTTGAAAAACCCCCTGAATTTATCTGCATTATCTTTGCCGTATCCGAAAACACAGGGGTTTATGTTCCACACGGCCACCTTGCCTTTGCCGCAGCGGAATATCTCTTTTTCCTTCGCCGGGGTGATCCCGAGCATCTCAAATAAATGCACTGCCGCGTTCTCATATTTTCCTGTCCACCAGCTGTTGATCTTATGGTAGGGATCTTTGCCGTCTCCGATATAAACGAGGGTGCCGCCGCGTTTGACCCATTCGGCTATGGCGGTATTCATATCAGGCGAATCGGGCTTCAGGTATTCGTAGCTCATAACGAGCACGTCATAATCGTCAAGATATCCTGCGTATCTGCGAACGTTATCAAGCAGCACCGGGCGCACTTGAGCGCCGTATTTCAAAAGCGGCAGCGCAAGTCCGTAGAATGCAGGAAACGTGGCCGAGGCCATATGTTTTAAAAGGGTTTCTTCGTCCGGCACGTCTGCGTTTACGACCTTATCCTTTACCTGTGAGATAAAATCATCTCCCGCAACAAGAACGGTGCCTACCGCCTCTTCGGGTGGCGCGGAAAACAACGAATCCGGATAATCTCTCTGGTAGAGCTGCGCGTCCCCCATGAGCACGCCGATCTTCTTTGCGCCGGAGCAGGCGTCTTCCAGCGTGCCGAGCGTTTGGAAGGTGTTGTTCAGCAGCGTGGCGTATTCCCCGGGGATCGTTATGGCGTGTGCGCTGTTGCGCGGATATTTTTCATAGAATACCCTTGTTGGCCAGGGACAAACCTCAAACGAGTTTATTTGCGGATGCAGCAGGGAAGCGGCGACCGTGCAAAGATAGTTCTTTCTGTAATCGTTCCAATCAAAGCCCGGGTTGTCTTCAATGGGATCATGCAGGAACCACATTTTGCGGCCTGTGTTTTTTACAAGCTCCTGCATGACGCCGTATTCAAGATACGCCGTTTCAAAGGTGCGTTCCTTATAGATACCGTTGAACCAGTTTTTTTCGCGGGAGGTGCCGGTCCACACCTGCGCAATGCACCCGTCCACGCCCGGGATATCCGCAAGTTTCCCCTCCGGGCTTACGATTTTCCATTGGGTATAATTCAGAATGCTGTGGGTGGGTACGTAGAAACGCAGAATTTTACCGTATTTTTTCAGAGCGTATATTTTCAGCTCTGCGCTTACACGGTCGATGGCACGGGTATAAAGATACTGCTTTAAGCGGGAGCTTTTGAAGCGGGCGTCCACACTTTCATGCGGCGGCGTCCATTTTTCACCGTAATACAGTTGATATTCCCGTTTGAATGCCTCGGAATACCCGGCGCGATCCCAAAATTCGGGCTCCTCCACATGAATCGCCTCCACGCCGAGATCCACGGCGGCTTTCAATTTGTTTGCAATATAATTCACGAACGAGATCGTCGGCACCATATAGGGCACGTCGGGGCCGTGCAGTATCCGGTTACCGTAGCGGTCCGTCTGCGCTTCATCCCAATGGTTCTCTCCGTCATATTCACCGTATAGATAGTCTTTGTAATGTCCCCATGAGATCCCGACCATCAGATGGATCACGTACCCTTTCTCACGGTACATACGGATGCGCTCGGCGGTAGTCTCGTTCATGCCGTACACCATCACGAAATCGCATTGTGTATCAATGCGATCGGATAAAGGCGCGCTGTTCTGATAACCTGTACGCTCTTCTTCTCTGTTTCTGATAAACGCCATTTGATAGAATCCTCCC
>CAMVBR010000192.1 GCA_947165755.1 uncultured Clostridia bacterium | reverse complement strand
AGGCTTCGGCGCAGGCCGATCTGAACATCGACGAAGCCCGTTTGCCGGGCGAGCTGATCTCCATTTTCGGCGTGGTGCTGATGAACTTTTTCAGCTTCCATCTGCTGAGCGCGCTTGGCCTGATTTAACGCAGAAAATAATTGAATCAAAAATAAGAAGAGAAAAGCCACCGCTGAAAAAAGCGATGGCTTTGATTTTTATAAAGATAATGTATGATCAAAAAGGCCGTACAGAGAATCAAACAAAATTGCAGAATAAGGCTCCATATCGGATTTCATTCCTCATTCCTCATTCCTCATTTTCATTCCCCATTTCCGAAAGCCGCGGTTTGAACATGAAAAGGCACGGCATTTCCGTCATGCGCAGCTTGGCACAGCCGTAGGGGATCAGCGTTACCGTTTCAGGCGGGCCGAGTGGCGTTTTGGATTTCGGCGTTTTCCGGCACACGGAACGATACGGGAATTTGAGTCCCCAGTTGATTTTTTGCAGCTGCGCCGTGACCGTGACCGGCGGGGCCGACCGGGAAAAGGGGGTCTCCCCCGCCCCGGGGCGGCAAACCGTAAGCGCGGAATCGGCAAAGGCGTAGTTCCACGGCGTTTTAGGCAAAAGCTGATAATCGCAATAGGGGTATTTGCGCTCCACGCCGAATCTGACGTATTCGCGCGGCTTTTTATCGTATTCGATGGGAACCGAAAACAGCAGAGAGCCCGCGCGCACGGCGGAAAGGCCGTTGGGCCGCGCAATAAACGCGGGCGAAGCCTCAAAGGCGATCTCAATTTCCGTATGCCCCGGGGCAATGGAAAACCGGACGTTTTCCGCCGGTGCGGGAGCACCGTTAACCTTTACGTTTTCGGCGAAGGACGGAATGCGGATCTCGAACGGGAACGCGCGGTCGGCGTCCACGATATAGCGCGCCGCATTGCGGAAGGGGTAATCCGTTTCCACCCGAATGGAAACGCCGCCATCCCGCAGCTCGCAGGGCAGCATCACCGCGCTCAGGATCGTATCATCCCGATGCATAAAAGCGGACAGGGCGAATTTTGGCCAGCCCTGACTGAAATTGGCGGTACAGCAGCCGAAGTTCGGCTCCAGCCCGAACAGGTGCGCCTCGGGCCCGTTGGTGCTGAAGGGCGCCATGAGCATGGTGCGCCTGCAGGCGATCTGGTTCACCATCTGCACGTACTGATGGGTCCACATGTCCTCGCTCAGGGTGGCGGGCAGGGCGTTGAAGGCGATGCGCTCCAGCCGCTCGGCCCACTTGCGGTCCCCGGTGTAGGCGAACAGGTGCTCGTAGGAATACATCTGCTCCACCACGGCGCAAAGCTCGGTACCCCGGGTGGGGTCGAGCCCCGAGAGCACCTCGTCGCCGGTGAAGCCGTCGAAGGCGGTGCCGTTATACCGGTCGAGGATCTCGCGCAGCGCCTCGGCGCGGTCCGTATAGGGTTCCCCCAGCAGCTCGCAGGAAACCGCCTCGCTTTTGAGCATCATGGCGATATTCACAATGTGGGTCTTGCGCCGCCACACGTGGCTCGGCTTTTTCCAGGCGTCCACCGCCCGGCGGTAATCGTACCCCTGCTGCTTCAGGATGCGGGCGAGGTCCTTGATCCAGTCCTCTTTGTAGGTCTCATACAGAAAATCCAGCGCGATAAAGGTTTCGAACCAGCGGGATTCCCCCCACCGGAACAGCTTTATCGCGCCGCTTTTGAGAAGATCGCAGTAATTCTTCAGCACACGGTAAAGCGCCTCGGGAACGCGCGCGTCGCCCGAGCATTCGTAATACACCGTGAGGGTTTTGGAAATGAGCTGCACCGCCCAAGTATCGTATTTCGCCCGCTTATTCTCGGGGCAGGGGCAGATCCAGCCGTCGGGCTGCTGGGCCGCGAGGATCGCGTCCACGTATTTTTTCACCGTGGAGATCATTTCCTCATCCTGCAGCAGGTAGGCCAGCGGAATAAAGCCGTCCAGCCAATAGGGCACCCGCTCCCAGCCCTCGCGCTTGCCGCCGATCCAGGCGCTGTCGCGGATATCGGGCCACACCTTATGCAGATTGCCGCCGAGCCCCGCGGCCTGGATCTCAAGCTGCCGGCGCAGCCAGCCCTGCGGCCGCAGCTCCTTTGCGGTATAAAAGCGCCACTGTCTCATGCGGTTTCCACCTCGGTCTTTTCCGGTACAGCGTCCACGCCCTTTTTGAGCAGGAAGAACATGGGGATGAGCACCAGCGCGCACACGACGGCCGCCACAAGGAACATCGCCTTATCGGGCACGATGGTCTCCACGCCGAACTCGTTGGGGTAGGTGGCGGCGGCGTTGCGGCAGGCAAGATCGCCCAGCACGGGGCCCACCACCATGGGGATGAGCACCACGAAGATCATGCGGATGCCCTGGAACATGCCGGCCTTGCCCTCGGGGATGAAGTCCTTTACCGCCGCGCCCAGCAGGATATTGATGATGGCGTTGCCGATCACCACCGGCAGCACGCCGATGAGAATGATATGGATATCGGTGGAGGTGGAAAGCAGAAACAGGCCAGCCGTCATCAGCACGGCGCTGGGGGCGAGGAAGATCGCCTTGTGCTCGCCCGAGAATTTCAGCATGAGCACCACGGCCGCGATGATGAGGCCGATCACGACCACCGCGGTAACGATCACGCTGGGCCGGATCATATTTTCCACGCCGCCGTTTTCGGGGATCACCACGTATTGCAGGTATACCAGCAAATAGGGGAAGAACACCTGAAACGCCACCACGGAAAGCCCGAAGGCGGAGAGGGCGAGATACAGCCGGGGATTGTTTTTGATCACGCTCGGGCGGAAGCCGTAAACGAGATCGGCCAGATAATTGGATTTTTCTTCGGTTTTTTCTACGGTACGGGGCGGGTCCTTGAGCAGGAACAGCCCCGCCACGCCGCAGATGGCAACCACGATACCGAGCCCCGCAAAGAAGACGCGGTAAGAGAGCTTGCCCGCCTGCGCCATGGTGCCCACGCCTGTGATGGCAACGGCGGAGACCGTGCCCACCACGCTCAGCAGCGTTTCCACCAGCGCGCGCTGCTTCGGGTGGGTAATATCCGTCACCCACGCCTGAAAGGCCGCGTCGTTGCTGGTGGAGCCCATGAAGGTCATCACGACGTCCATCAGAATGACCACCCACACGGTGGCGGTGAGGATCGCCGCCTCATCGCTCAGGTGCAGCAGCCTTGCGGTGGTCTCTTTGCTGATAAACCCGAAGGCAGCGGTCACGCCGCCCCACAGCACGTAGCCCACCGAAATGAACAATCGCCGGTTTTTCAGCTTATCGCTCAGATTGCCCATGATGAAGGTGGTGAGCACCGCGGCGATGGCCGAAAGCGCCACCATGCGGCTCACCGCGGTGGTGGGCGCCATGGCGCCCGCCATGGCCTCGTGGGAGGCGTCGCCGTAGATGGAGTTGTACATAAAGGTATTGAAGTACATGTTCTCCGTATTCCAGGCAATGCCGCCCATAAAGCAGAACAGGGTGATCAGGAACCAGTTGCGTTTGCTGAGCTTTTGCGTCATACGATCTCCTCTTTTCTTTCACCTTGCGGATTTGATTTTATTATAGCGGATATTTATGCATTTTTCAAGTAGAAGCGATATTGCAAACGCCATGCTATGATGCTATACTGAATACAGAAAAGGAAGGGAGCTTGACGTTATGCGAAAATTGTTGAAGAGATTCTCGGCCGTTATGGCGATCACGGCCTTTGTTTCGGGGCTGTTCGGCTGCGCGAAGAAGCCGGCGGAGCCCACGGCGCCGCAGATCGACGCCTTCAGCTACGATATCCCCGTGCCGCAGACGGCGCAGGCGCTGAAAATCTACGAGAGCGCGGGCGGCACCCAGATCGGACGGTGCGAAAACGCCGCCGAGAGCGATTTTGCAAATTATACCGCCGTGCTGCAAAACGCGGGCTTTACCGCTTACGACACGAACGAGATCGACGGCAACCGTTTCGCTTCCTTTTATAAGGGCGATACCGCCGTATACGTTTCGTGGTTTACGCGCACCGGCACGCTGCGCGTGATCGCCGAGCCCAAGGGAGAGCTGCCGCCGCTGGAGGACCCCTATGAAGAATCGTGCGATACGCTTCTCACCGGCATGAAGGGCGAAACCGTGGTGGCCGCCGAGGGCATGGGCTATATCGTGCGGCTGGCCGACGGCAGCTTTGCGATCATCGACGGCGGCATGGGCGACCCGGACCACGTGGACGCGGATAAGCTGATGGGCATTCTCAACGCCCAGAAGCCCGCGGACGCCGAAAAGCCCGTGATCGCGGCGTGGATCTTCACCCATCTGCACGGCGACCACATCGGCGTGTTCAACTGCTTCTCGCTGGACCACCACGACGACGTGACCGTGGAGCGGTTCTATTTCAACTTCCCGAAGGAGGAGGAGACGGCCGCCTCGGATTCCCCCTATATGCTGGACGACACCATTTACCGCTACACGCAGTTCAAAAAGAACCTGCGCGATTTCTACGCCGACGTGCCCGTGGTAAAGCCCCATTCCGGCGGCAGGTTCACGGTGCGCAACGCCTCGTTCGAGGTGCTTTACGCCTACGACGACCTTTACCCCAAAACCATTCTGAACGGCGGCATGAACGAATGCTCCATGCTCTTCAAAATGACGGTGGAGGGCCAGAGCGTACTGTGGACCGGCGATTTCGCCTTCAACGCGGCAGACCTTGTGCTGAGCGAATACGGCGATGCGCTGCACGCGGATATGCTGCAGCTGGCGCACCACGGCATGAACGGCACCGTGGCGCTATACAGCGCCGTTGACCCCACCTATACCCTGCTGCCCGTGTGGAAGGGCGGCCTTGCCGATATGCTGAAAAAAGAACAGAACCGGTGGCTCGTAAACAGCGAAACAATGAAGCAGATGATCGCCACCTGCTGCGGCACCTGGACGATCCGCCTGCCCTATGCTCCCGCGGATGGCACGTTTGAACGCATCCCCACCGACGATACCGTATACCCCGCCTACCCCGCGCTGCTGGGCGAATGACCGCCCGCGGCATAACAGCCCCATGCATTTCACTTCATTTTCGGAATTTCAGGAAACGTACCGTTTGCAGCTGAACGATCAGCAGAGCAAGGCCGTCCGCGCCGTGGACG
>CAMVBR010000191.1 GCA_947165755.1 uncultured Clostridia bacterium | reverse complement strand
GGCACCATCACCAACGGCGGCGAATTCATCAGCGACGCCATCAGCGGCAAATTCCGGCTGGACGGCCCCGCGCTGGAGCGCTTTTTAACGGACTGCAATCTGCTGGGCGTGTTCAATATTTCGGAATTCGCAATGGCCAGTGTAGATCTGCTTGTAAAGAGCGGTGCGCTGGACGGTATCAGAAATATCACAAGGGCCACGGTCTACGATAAAATCAAAGAGGGCGCCACCTCCGCCATCGCAATGGCTACCGTATTCACCATGCCCTGTTATTGGGCCTTTGTAACGGCGGAGGATTTTGAAACCGCCAAACAGTATGTGTTCGGCCCCGCCGGCGGCGAGACAGGGCAGAGCTCTGCGGGCATCATAGAAAAGCTGGCCGCCTATCACACCGCGGTTCGCCTGCATCTGGCGGAGTTCCTCACCGGTATGCACGATCAGGGCGTAAACATCAGCATCATTTCCAAATACGGCTTCCAGATGGTTCCCATCTGCGAATCTCGCGCAGAGATCTCCGATCAGTACGCTTCCGTAACGCGCTCTTCTTTCGGCGCAACTACCGGCACCGTTTATGAAACCCTCCCCGATGCATATATCGCGGCGCAGGCTGCGGAAGGCAAAGCGAAGTATATCAGCCCCGATCGCCTTGTGGACGCCTCCACCTGCCTGTTTCCGGATTATACCTGGTTTACCAAGGGCATCCGCCACGGCGATTGGCAGGACGTGGAGAATCAGATCATGTATACCGTGATCACCGCCGACCGGCAGCTTACTACCGCCGATTTGCCTTATACGCAGTTTATTGTTTACAACAGCGAAACGGACGAGGTCAGCCCAATGACCGCGGAAAACTGCAATACCGAATTCTGGCAGGCCTCCCAGGAGACCGACGCGCCGAAAAGCGTTATCGTACGCATGATCGCGTTTTTCCGTTCGCTGCACCGTTGGCTGCGCGCCGCCGCAGATTGGTTCCGCGCGAAGCTCGCAAAGTAATAATAAACGAAAAAACCTCCGGGCAAACGTGAAGTGACCCCAAAAAGTTAGACAAAGTTTTTAATAAAACCTTGTACAAACTGAATATTAAGCAGCTACAATGGCTTGAGATCTGTGTTGAGCAGGTGTCAGGCCATTTAGTTTTAGCTTGATTCGACGGTTGTTGTAGTAATCCAAATATTCCATCAATTCCGTACGGAATTGGTCAAGCGAATCAAAATCTTGCAGATACAATAGTTCAGATTTCAGCAAGCCGAAGAAATTTTCCATCACAGCGTTGTCGAGGCAGTTTCCTTTGCGGCTCATGCTTTGTCTGACGCCTTTGTCCTTTAATAATTTCTGATAGCGTTTATGCTGATACTGCCAGCCCTGATCAGAATGAAGAATCAGGTTTGTTCCAAGAGGAATTTTCTCAAATGCCAGTTCCAGCATCTCTGTTACCATATTGAGTACCGGTCTGTCATAAATCGTGTAAGATACGATATCTCCACTATGTAAATCCAGAATCGGTGAAAGATACAGCTTCTGTCCGAACAAACTGAATTCCGTTACGTCTGTTACCCATTTTTCATTCGACTTTTCCGTACTGAAATCCCGTTCAAGCAGATTTGGCGCGATTTTACCGATTTCTCCCTTGTACGATTGATATTTCTTCATCCTGACTCTGCAGACAAGCCCAAGTTCTTTCATCAACCGTTGCACTGTCTTGTGATTTATTACATGGTTGCGATTATGCAGTTCTTGTGTTATGCGCCTGTAACCATATCGGCCTTTGTTTTCAGCAAAGATACTTGCAATTTCTTCCTTGATATCTTTGTATTTGTCTTCATCTGTTCTATGTTTTTCGTAGTAGTAATAGGTGCTGCGAGGGATTCCGGCAACGGCAATGAGCAGCGATACCTTAAATTCATGCCTTAATTCCCAAATCACTTGCGCTTTTTCTCTTGCCGTACCCTTTCGGAAACCAAGGCATTCAATTTTTTTAAGTAGGCATTCTCCGCTCTTAACCGTTGTACTTCTGCAATCAGGTCTTCTTCGACCTTTTTATCAAGCTTCGGCGGTCGTCCTTTCTTCGTCCCGCTCGCCGCCGATGCTCGTCCTCGACGCTCAACATACAACCCTTCTGGTCCTTCTTCAAGACAGATTCGTTCCCACTTTGCAACCATTTTGTGATCGCTGATGTCAAATTGCCTTGCTGCCTCTCGATAACTCAATCTTTCCCGTTGCATTGTCTCAACTACTTCTTGTTTGAATTCTCCTGTGTATCTCTTGTTCGGTTTTCCTTTTGGCATGAAAAATGCACCCCCTGTTAGACATTATACCACATTGTCTAACTTTTGGGGTGCATTTCATTCTGGTGGGGTATTTCATTTTTCATTTTCATACAGCTTCGGGTACGCCTTTTTGTCTTTTGCGATCAGTATCAGGGTGAGCAGGGCGCAGAAGGCGAGCATGACGAGCACAAGCGTCCAGGCGGCGGTGCGGCCGGTGCGGTCGTAAATGCGGCCGGCAAGCAGATCGGCGCCGCCCTGAACAAGCGTGCTCAGCACGCCGGAAACGCCGTTGATCCTGCCCCGGTGGCTGGCCGGGATGCGGGTGGAAAGGTAGGGCCCCTCGCTGATGGTGGTAAAGATCTCGCCCCAGGTAAACAGCAGTATGGCCGCATAATATACCGGTACGGTGCCCAGCAGCAGCAAAAACAGGCCATAGCCCACCGCCACCAGCATTTCGCCCATAAACAGCTTTTTCGGGTCCGCCAGCTTTCGGAACAGCCGTGTGATAAAGGGGGTGAACAGCACCACCACAATGCAGTTCAGGCTCGATACGGTGCCGAAGATCACCGCGCCCTGTTCGCCGTGTACGCTGCCCATATCCAGCGGCATCAGAAAGTTATACTGCCCGTAGGCTGCGTAATAAACGGACATGCACAGTATATACACCGGCACAAGGGGGTTTTCCTTCAGCACAGAGAGCAGCCCCGCCCCCTCGCGGGCGGTCTGGTAAACGCTCTGCTCGCCGGTATCCTCCACCGGGGTGATATCGCGGATGCGAAATACGATCAGCAACGTAGACAGGCCGATGGAAACGCCGCTGATCAGGAATGAGAGCCACAAAAACCGCTGAAACAGCAGCCCCGCAACGGTGGGGGACAGCACCATGCCCAGATTCATGCCAAGGTATTCCAGCGAATAGGCCCGTTCCCGTTCCTCGGTGCGGGTGAGATCCGCCACCAGCGCGTTGTAGGCAGGATATTCCATGCTCTGGCAGATCCCCGCCGCCAGAAACAGCCCGATCGTAACGTAAGACAGGGGTATCGCCGCCGAGATCAGAAAGCACAGTATGGATATCGCGTCGCACAGCACGATCACCCGCTTTTTGTTGAACCGGTCAGCAATGCGTCCCCCGGCAAGATTCGCCGGTATCATGATCACACCGGAAACCAGCATCACCACGGCGATCCGCTCCGCCGTCATCCCCATTTTATTGCTCAGGATCAGGGTGAGCACCGGCCATACCATAGAGCCGAAGCTGGTTACGATCCTGCCGAAAAACAGTACGTAAATCTCTTTGCGCAGCCCCCGGTACTGCTGCAGGGGGCTTAACAGCTTATGCATGGCGTTTTCGTCTCTTTTCTTTTTCGTCCTCTTTGCCGCCCAGCAGCCGTTTTGCCGCGGCGTAAATAAACACCGCCACCGCCGCCCGGTGCAGCCACGGGCGTATTTTTCCGTTCTTTTCCAGCAGCTTGAAGATCAGTTTCATATGTTTCTCCCCCTTAAAACATCTATCTTTACTATTTTGCAGTGAAACCGGTAATTTGTCAAGAGGGAAAAGAAGGAGAAGAACAGGCGTTTGTCGAACTGTAAGGCAGGCGCAACGGAGAACGGCTTTTTAAGCAGCGAAGCAGAACTTCAATTGGAGCTCTTGTTGCACAAAAAAACTCGGAAATCCTAAAATTTTCCCTTGTTTTTTCATCTTTTCCGACACTTCGGGAGGCAAATGGTGAAATATGATCTAATCTCGACACAGTGTCGCCGATAAAACATTCTGTTTGATGATTGGTTGTTGAAATAGGATTCTGTTTCCGATATAATTGAAAACGATTTATAAACGATCTAAACATTTTATAAACAGACGGTTTTTACGTTTGAAAGGAAGGAACGAACACCAATGGATATGAACCGCCCGCCGATCGCTTACGACGTGCAGATGGATCCCGTGAATGAGAATTGCTACGATTATTATTTGAGAAACACCGCCCGTTTCGGGGAGTATACCGCCTTCAGCCACAAGGGAAAAGAACACTTAAAGAGCGAATTTGTGGCCGATATCGAGAGCATGGCGGCTTTTTTGAAAGATGAATGGGGCTTCAGGCGCGGCGACGTGCTTTCAGCCTTTATGCCCACCAGCGTTGAAGGCATCATCATGTTTTTTGCCGTGAACAAGATCGGCGGCATCATCAACTTTATACATCCCATGCTGCCGGAGGGCCAGATCAACGAGATCGTGGAGCTTACCCGTTCCCGCGCCGTGGTCGCGCCGGACAGCCTTGCCCCCCGCCTTGCGGGCGTGCTGCAGAGATACCAGCTGCCCTGCCTGCTGACCGTGAGCGCAACCTACGCCATAGAGAACAAATATGAGGCGCAGGCAAATACGGACGCCCTTGCCGTGCTGGGCGTAAGAAAGGCAGATCTTTACAGCTATCCTCAGATGCTGCTGAAATATAAAGACGTGCGCGTGGAGGGCGAAACGGAAAACGAAGACGATATCGCCATGTTCTCGCAGGGCGGCGGCACCACAGGCAAGAGCAAAACCATTATGATGAAAAACTCCAACCTGAACCATCTGGTGCGCTCCATCGGCCGCATTCTGCCCATCAACGAGAACCATGGCGTGGATACCGAGGTGGGGTGCATGCCCTTCTTCCACGCATACGGCATCGCCAGCGGCGGGCTTTCGGCGCTTCACGGCGGCGCAAAGGTGATCTTTTTATCCAAGTTTGATCCGGACGTGTTTGTAAAGGTGCTGCAGGAGAACAAGGTGGTGCAGTTCAACGGCGTGCCCGGCCTGTTCCGCAAGCTGCTGGTGACCCCCGGCTTCGACGGCCCCCACCTTGCAAACCTGAAGGTAATGTACTGCGGCGGCGACGACGTGCGCCC